>JAQVEX010000030.1 GCA_028697555.1 Lentimicrobiaceae bacterium
ATTATCTATATTTGCTGAGGGCAGGCTACGGAAAGAAACATTTGGTAAACCGAAAACCGTATTGGGGGGGGGTGGAGGTTCGGTTTTTCTACTACGGAGGACTAACGGCGGCTTTTGAGCGTCCTGTTAACTTGTATATAGCCTATTATACCAGCATTGGCGATATTGTTTATTACGATTTGAAATTAGAAAGATACGACCCCAAAAGGCATTTTACTTACGTTTCTACAGCCGAAAACTGTGATATTGCAGGCGGAGGTCCTATTTTAAGCGGATTTGATAAAATTAAAATCAGACCCGGTGCATATACTCGCTTGGGTTTTAATTTTGAATTCAGCAAGTATAACAATATAATAAGAGCTTTGGAAATAGGTGTTATGGTTGATGTTTTACCAATGGGGACACAGATAATGGCTTTTAAAGATCCGTCGTGGTTTTTTATCAACGGATACTTTAGTTTTCATTTCGGAAGTAGATACAACTAAGAATGAACAAGACAGTCATTCTGCTCAAAAGAGAATGATTTTTTTATTTCCACAAATTTAATTCACAACAAACAATTTGGAATAAACTTGCTTACCACAGCGTATTTTCAACAAATAAGTGCCATTTGGTAGCGTTGAAACATTAACCAAATCGGTGTTTTTGTACGATGCAAGCTTTTTGCCTAATAGATTGTAAATCGCAACTTCTTCAATTTCGTTGGTATTAATACCACTAATTTTCAAATAATCGCTTGTTGGATTTGGATATATAGAAAATTCGGATTTTTGTGTGCCAACCGAACTATATCCTACATCAACCAATATGCAATTTTTCTCCGAAGTGCAATTATTGTAAACAGCTTCAATGCAATACTCCTGCTGCCCGAAATAAATATTCTCGTCGGTATATGCCGAAATAGGAGTGTAGTTAAGCAATGTATCATTACGCAAAACGTTAAATCCGGTTGGAGCGCTGTCGCCAGAGCTAGGTGCAATGTGGGCTTTTATGCAAACATTAAAATTAAAATTTGCACCTGCTTGTTCATAAATGCTTATCCATACATTGTTCGGATTTAAGTATATGTCGCCTTTACCAACAACGGCAGGACCTGCATCAACTCCCACGGGGAAGCCACCACCACTTTGAGCACGATAACCAAAGTAATAAGTAGAATTTTCCTCAATAACCACCGGATCTAAGAGTGTAAAAGTATTATACTGTTCAATAATAAAATGTTCTACGGGTTGACTTGCAACAACTTCTAATACACCGTTGGTTTTTTTCCAAACTTTAACAGTGTAGTTACAATGAAAACTCTCATTAGGTACAAAAGATATTTTTACCACGCTGTAGCCAACGTAGTCAACTAAGTCTTCAGGCTCAAACTTATGACCAACAGTAAAATCAATACCTGCACCAATGGCATTATTGTCATATTCCCCACTGTGCGATAAACTAACTTGTCCAGGAACGTTCCAGCTAAGGTTTATTTTATCTCCTTTCTGGTAATACTGTAAATTTGAAACAGAATCGCATTCTGCAATTATTGCGTTAGTGCTTTTATTATTTAATTGTATACACTCTATTTCCTGTGCATTACAGAAAAAAGCAATAACAATAAGGGTTAAGATAAGTGTAATGTTTTTCATAATCGTATGGTTTTAATGTTTTACCAAAGGTAAAGAAATCTTACAAACAAGCAAATTTTTTGCACATTATTTTTTCTTTAAGTAAAATATTATCAAACACTTAAACGTAGGAACACTGTTGTTTGAAGCCTACTTTTTTGTAAAACTATTTGCTACTTGTTTTGATATGCAGTTTAATCTTTTTCGTAGCCCAATCGTAGTGGCTTGAAGTTGCCGAAACGCAATACGAGCCGAGTGTTGTTGTTCCAGTCCAAGCAAATACGCCTTTTGCAAAAAGCTCGTCATTGGAAAATTTATCAATCAACTCCATGACTTTTTTATGGCTATCTTTGAGTAAATTCTTTGCATTATTCAATTGCGTATTTTGATGCTTTTTCCAAAACTCTACATTCATTAAAGAATAGGTTTTCCAATTGTACGGTTCCGGCAGAAATGGTATTGCTTTTCCACCGTTGCTGTTGGCTTTTATCCAAGTAATCAACAAATTATGCCATTCGTACAGGTGAACAAGCACATCGCGTAGGTTTTTGTCCCTGCCCCAATGTGATTCCTTACCTGCTGTAGCCATTTCGTTGCTAAATGTGGCATTCTGTTGTTTTTCGCTCATTGTTTCTATGAGTTTCCACATCTTTTCAAATTGTTCATTTGCCGCAGTTGTCAAATCTGCTTTTGTCGTTGGTCTTGCCATGGCTATTTAATTATTTTATTTACGCTTTGTATAAACGCCTTGCGAAAAAAGAACTAAAACAAATCAACCAAATTGTCGTCAACCAAGTTGGGTATTGTAATAATTAAGTTTTTATTTTGTTGCATTGCACGTTTTATAGCAAAGGTTGCACCTTCGTTTCTAGCCCAGTTGCGTCGTGCTATACCGTTGTTAACGTCCCAATAAAGCATTTGTTCAAGTCGCTCGTCGGCTTCTTTACTTCCGTCGAGTACAAGTCCGAAACCTCCGTTAATAACTTCTCCCCAGCCAACGCCGCCGCCGTTGTGCAAGCTAATCCAGGTAGCGCCTCTGAAAGCATCTCCTACAAAATTGTGTACAGCCATATCGGCGGTAAATTGCGAGCCGTCGTATATGTTCGATGTTTCTCTAAATGGCGAATCGGTTCCCGAAACATCGTGGTGGTCGCGACCCAAAACAACGGGAGCTGTAAGTCTTCCTTCTCTTATTGCTTTGTTAAAAGCCTGTGCTATTTTGGTTCTACCTTCGCAATCGGCGTAAAGTATTCTGGCTTGCGAACCCACAACCAACTTGTTTTGCTTAGCTTCTTTTATCCATTTGATATTGTCTTGCATTTGTTGCATTATCTCTTTTGGAGCGGTTTTGGCAATATCAATCAGCACTTCCATAGCCAATTTGTCGGTAAGTTCAAGGTCAGCCGGATTTGCCGAAGTGCACACCCAGCGGAACGGACCGAAACCGTAATCGAAACACATTGGTCCCATAATATCCTCGACGTACGAAGGATATTTGAACCTGTGTTCGTCTTTCATAATATCGGCTCCGGCACGCGAGCTTTCTAGTAAAAATGCATTTCCGTAGTCGAAGAAGTACATACCTCTATCGGTAAGTTTGTTAATGGCGTTTACCTGACGAACCAAAGAATTTTGTACAAGTTTTTTAAATTCTTCGGGCTGCTTAGCCATCATTTGTTTTGCTTCTTCAAAACTAACTTCGGCAGGGTAGTATCCGCCAGCCCATGGGTTGTGCAGCGATGTTTGGTCAGAGCCCAATTCCACTTCAATATCGGAGTTTGCCAATGCTTCCCACAAGTCGACAACATTGCCCTGATAAGCGAGAGCAACGCTTTCTTTATTACTTTTTGCCTCTCTAATTCTATCTAACAACTTATTCAAATCGGTGAATACTTCATCAACCCAGCCCTGTTTATATCGTTTTTCAACGGCTTTCGGATTAATTTCGGCGATAACTCCAACAACTCCCGCAATAACCGATGCTTTTCCCTGAGCACCCGACATGCCTCCCAATCCGGAGCTTACAAACAACTTACCTCCCAAGTCGGAATCGCCTTTGCTAATCATTCTTCCTGCATTAAGTACCGTAATGGTAGTGCCGTGCACAATACCTTGCGGTCCGATGTACATATACGAGCCGGCGGTCATTTGTCCGTATTGCGTTACACCCAAAGCGTTAAACCTTTCCCAATCGTCTTGTTTAGAGTAGTTGGGTATCATCATTCCGTTGGTAACCACAACGCGTGGGGCATTTTTATGCGATGGGAAAATTCCCAACGGATGTCCGGAATACATTACCAATGTTTGTTCGTCGGTAATCTGACTCAAATATTGCATAGTAAGCAGATACTGAGCCCAGTTTTGAAACACAGCACCATTGCCGCCGTAGGTAATAAGCTCGTGCGGATGTTGTGCAACAGCCGGGTCTAAATTGTTTTGTATCATGTGCATTATTGCAGCTGCCTGCTTAGATTTTGCAGGGTATTCGTCAATCGGACGTGCGTACATTTCATAATCGGGACGAAATCTGTACATATATATTCTGCCGTATTGTTTCAATTCGTCGGCAAATTCTTTTGCTAAAACAGCATGGTGTTTCTTGTCGAAATATCTGAGAGCGTTACGCAGTGCAAGCTGTTTTTCTTCCTTACTTAAAATATCTTTTCTAATAGGAGCATGGTTAACGCTATTGTCGTATGGTTCTGCTTCGGGCAAAGTATCGCCTATGCCTCTAATAATGGCTTCTTTAAACTCGGTATTTGTCATAATCAGTAATTTTTTTGCAAATTTAATTACTTTTATTTGGAAAATAAAGTTAATCTAAAAAAGATTGAGTGTAAAATTGATGGAAATATTGTCTTTAAACGAATCGAAAGCGTAGTGACCTAATCTGTAATAAGCTCCAATACCGACCGAACTGAAAGATGAGCAAAGCACTTTGTTAAGTCTGAGACCGACTTCGTAAAATCCCTTTTCGTACGAATTAATTTCTACGCCTTTGTGGTTGGAGTCGGGCGAAGCGTATCCGTATCCGAAATTAAAATGAAACGAAGGTGTAGGTCTTATCAGCTTTGATTTTAGCAGCGATTTGTTTGTATTGTGGCTTATGAAAAACGAAACAAAACGCGTTGATGTAAATTCATTGTAACGCATGGTATTAAACGAATTATCGGAAAAAAGAAAATAATTGGAGTACGAAGCATCTGCGTTGTACAAATTAACGTAAGGTGTTTTTCCTATAATGTAACCCGATTTTACGGTAAAGTCGGTTACTGCCAGCAGTTTATGTTTCTTTCTTGCCTGTGCCATTAGCTCTATGCGTTGATAGTTGGTACGCTCGGCAAATAGATTCTGTCCGAATGTGTACGCCAAACAAACCGAATTAGCATCGTCAGTTTTCACAATGGAATTGCTTACGGCAGAATTTTTACCAAATCTGAATATCGTACCAATCGTGGCTTCACTAAACTTAAATAAATTTACCGATGCCTGAACATTTTGGTTTGTACCTACGATGTACGAATAATCGTACAAAGGACTTTTAATAGTATGTTTCAAATCGACGAATGCGGAAACCTTACGTGTAATCATGCTTTCGGTTTTAATTCTGTACATTTTGAATTTGTCCATTCTGTCCAACATATAATTGCGATAATTGCCTCTAAAGCCACTGATATCAAACATATCCGAAATAATTCCGGTTTCGTAAACATCGTTTTTATATTGCAGTGAAATTTTTGTACGATATTTCGGTATAAGGTTAAAATCGAAGTTGCCGCCGTATTTTGTGGCTTCGTCTTTAAATCCGTAAGCTACGTAGCCTCCTAAGCTAAATCTTTTCGACAATTTTGATGTTGTAGAAATATGAGCTCCAAGTCTCCAGCCCTCGTACTTATTGTAGCCGATAAGGTCGAACAAATGAAGTTGAAAATATTTTATGGGAATAGTGCCGTTGGCAAGATGCACCATAACCGAAAGATATCTATCTAAATTTGCCTCTTCGCCAATACTATCAATGACTTGGTACGTTTTTTTCTCCTTTGCGTTTAGCGGGATATTTCTATATTCTTCCCAAGTGCTATCGCATAATGTTTTATAGTTCTGATTTATTTCCGTTTCAACAATGCCAAAGTCGCTGTTTTGCAGGTTTGGTTTTAGGTTAATATCATTAATATAACTTTTTCCAACCGCTTTAATTTTAAATCTTTCTTTGTTGTGAACCATCAGTTCCAATGTGTTGAAAGTGATTTCGGTATTAAGTTGAGACGGAAACCAAACATTTGAGTCGATTATTTGGTTAAGTTGCTGAATTTCTGCGTGATATGTGCTGTCTATGTTAGACGCTTTTGCAATAATACTCCTTATTGCGTAATTGTTTGAACTTATTGATAGTAAGCCATTTAGCGAGTTAAAATTGGAGTTAAGCAAAGGTCGAAATGAAATGATAAAAGTTGTGTCGTATGGTGGCGTTTCTACAATAGTATCCTGAATTTCGAAATAGTATCGCTTAAATGTTGATTTGCTTATAGGATTGATGTAATCGACGCCTAGAATTGTAACGGGCTCTTTGTAAAATGAAGTTGCAAGCATTTTTTGCAGCGACAAAATAAATAACGGATTTTTCAATCCCGAAACCTTAGATGCAACTACTTGGTACTGATTTTTTTGCGGATATTTATATAAGCGTTTATTAACCGATTCTATCAAAAACAAGTATTGCGAATTAAGGATAGAACGCATTTTTTGATATGCGGTGTCAAATCTAAGGCTATCAATATTCGGCAACGAATCGTTTTCGGGAGCAAAAAACATTCTTTCGTAGGTGCTATATTCAAATTCGGGCAGGTTTTCGTAGTTGTTTTTATCACGATTTTCAACAACTTTGGATATAATTTTATTTGCCGGATTTTCTTTCGGGGTAACAATAAGGCTTTCTAAGTAGGTTGTAGAAGGTGACATCAAAATATTTTTATTTTTCTTTACTTGTTCGACATCAAGTCTTATTGTTTTGTAACCCACGTAACTAAATGTGAGATTTAAAATGGGAGTATTGCTTTTGAGTAAAAATTTCCCGTCAATATCGGTAATACCGCCGTTTTGCCCATCGTTTATTCTGATATTTGCAAAAGGCAAACCCTCTTTTGTCAGGCTATCTATAACCGTTCCTTTTATGCTGTATGTTTGACCGTACGACGTGCAGAATAATATTAACAGACAAAATAATGAGCTTAAATATTTGATATTCTTACTCATAGCTGTAATTTGAGTTAATGGCAATTTTACGGTCGTAACTAAAATGTTTTTTCGAGACTTTTATAGACGGTGGCGTCTGGCGGCGTTTCCATTCACTGATTTTAACAAGTCTAACAATTCTTTTTACCGTACCTTCATTGTATCCTTGTGAGATTATTTCGCTGATGCTACTGTTGTTTTCAATGAATTGGTACAAAATAGCATCCAACACGTCGTAATTTGGTAAGGAATCGCTGTCTTTTTGGTCGTCTCTAAGTTCAGCTGACGGTGGTTTTGTGATAGTATTTTGCGGAATTATTTCTTTGTTTCTGTTGATATAATTTGCAAGTTTATAGACCTGCGTTTTATAAACATCGCCGAGCACTGACATAGCTCCGCATGTATCGCCGTACATAGTGCCGTACCCAACAGCCGATTCGCTTTTGTTGGAAGTGTTGAGCAGTAGATAGTTGTGTTTGTTTGCCAATGCCATCAGGTAAACCATTCTTATTCTAGCCTGAATGTTTTCTTCGGTAACGTCGAAGGGTTTGTTTTGAAACAAGGGTGTAAGATTTTGCAAAAAAGAATTGTACGTATCTTTTATGCTGATAATATCGTATTTGCCACCTAAGTTATTGGCTAGGTCAATAGCATCTTTTATCGAGTGTTCGGTCGAAAATTCCGAAGGTAGCAACACGCCGTAAACGTTTTCAATTCCAATAGCTTCGGCAGCCAAAGCGTAAACAACAGCTGAATCTAATCCGCCGGAAAGTCCCAAAATACAACGTGTTTGTTTGGTTTTGTAGAAATAGTCTCTTATTGCAGTTACTAAAGCGTCGTGTATAAGCTCTATATCGCTAGTATGGTAAGAGTTTCGGGTTGTTTGCTCAAAACGGTTTTTGTCTTCATCAAAAAGCACATAATCAACATCCGATTCAAACAGCTTGAGTTTTATTGCAGTTTCGCCGTTTGTATTCATTGCAAACGAACCACCATGATAAACAAATTCGGTTTGAGCTCCGCAACTGTTGATTTTTATGTAAGGAGCAATTAAATTTCCATTAATATTGTTTTCCGTTTCCAAATACGTTTCGTATTCAAATGGTTTTATTCCAACGTTTACAACCAATACATTTTTGTTGGTTTTAACTTTATCTTCAATAAGTTGTTTGTTATGGGTATTATTTGGGTCGGAAAAAACAACGACAAGTTCGGTATTATTTATAAAAATATTTTCTTTAATGGTTTCAGAATTGTTCCCAAAAATGGAATTTTCATCAAAAGCAGACACAAAATCCGAAATCGGTTTGTTTGCAACTTTCGTTACCGACTTATTTTTTACATAATACACCGAATTATAAATTTCATTACCCTCAACCGATGGACAACCAATAATAGCAGATATTGTATCGCATTGTTGTGCTATCATTTTTAAGCTATCCTGACTTTTTACAATAAAATCCTTGCGTTTTGCAAGAGAATAAATAGGAGTTCCGCAGACAGCCATTTCCGGAAAAACAACCAAATCGGCGTTATTTTTCTTACACTTTTCTATTGTGCTAATAATCAAATCACTATTATAAGCGAAATCACCTATAATGTAGTTTAATTGGGCTAATGCTATCTTAATCATGGTATTATTTGTATAAATAAAAAAGTTTATAGTGAAAATTCCACTATAAACTTTTAGATATTGTAGGTAAGTGAAATTTTCTTATCAGAATAAAACAAAGGCTTCCACTCCAAAGAAGTTAGGAGCACCTTTTTCTTTTTCATTATCCAAAAATTTGTTGCGTCCGCTAAGAATATCGGTAAAGCCGTTGTTGTAAATAATGCTAAGTCCTAACCTTGTGCCACCCGGCAGTTCGTATTCGGCTCCGGCTCCAATTATAAGCGATTCGCGAATAAAGAAAATGTCTTTATATCTTTTTTTATCACCAAATTCGCCGTCGTTTATTGCTTCTTCAGTCTTAGCTCCCAAATTGAAAGCTGTACCTAATCCTATTTGTCCGAAGTAATAAAAACCACTTATCCTATTGGTACGCATTTTAAGAGTTATAGGTATTTCAAAAAACTTTAAATTATAATTACGATGCAACATTGTGTCTGTGCCGTACGGGAATATTAATTTGCCGCCATTGAAAAGCATATTAAATCCGGTTGCTAAACTGTGATTTTCAGAGAAATTTATTTCGGTAACAAAACCCCAAGCAGCTCCTAATTTGCCGCCATCCGATTCGTATTTGTCAACATTGGGGCGAATCCATGAAATGTTGGGACCTGCTTTAAGTCCGAAGTGAAGTGGCTTAAACTGAGCTTGAGCAGTTGCTATAACAGCCAAAAGCGCTAAAAGCAATAAAAATCTTGTTCTCATAGTATGTATATTTCTTTTTTTTGTTGATTTTCAGCAAAAGTACAATAAATTTGGAATAACGTTATAAATTATTTTAATAATGATGTTTTATAGCAATTTAGTACTTTTGTGAACGTTATAATTTCAACTTAAATGTAGTGAGCCAAATTACTAAGTGGTCTGTTACCGAAATGAGAAAATCGTCTAACGCCAAGTAAAAACATTCAAAAATGAAGAGAAAAATTTTGTTGTCAGTCGCGGTTGTTGCAGTGCTATTGGTTGGCTGTAAAAAGAATACAAATGAGCAAAAGATAGAAATAAGCAGATACGAAAAAGCTATTTTTAGCATTGACCCCAAAAATGTGAAACAAGATTTAAGTGCGCTGTTTCCTGAATATGAAGTGTTTTTGGGGCACGATTACATGGATACCAATAATATTTTGCGTATTTATAATTTTATTACCGACCCCGAAATATCTAACATTTACGAAACAACAATGGAAGTTTACCCCGATTTAGATTTTTTGGAAGCTGAATTAGGTGCGGTATTTAATAACATTAAGAAGTATTATCCCGATTTTACTGTGCCCAAAGTTTATACATACGTTTCGGGTTTAGATTTGGAGAATCCTGTAATATACTTTGATACAACGCTCATCATCGCTTTGGATTTGTTTTTGGGCGATACTCAAGAAGTGTACCTAAAGGCAGGTATTCCACAGTACAAAATCAACAGATTGACAAAAGACCACATTTTACCCCAATGCGCTGTCGCTATTGCCGACAACTACATTAAAACACCTGATAAAAATAACACTTTACTCGATTTAATGCTGTTGGCAGGAAAAGAGATGTATTTTTTAGATGCAGCATTGCCAATGGTTGCACCTGAATATAAAATAGGTTTCACAAAGCAGCAGTGGGAATGGGCAGAAGCAAATGAAAAAAACATTTGGCGACTGCTTATTCAGGAGCAACTATTATACTCCACAAACCGAAGAGCAATAGTTAAATTTATGTCTGATGCACCGTTTACCAAAGGTATGGACGAAGCTGCACCGGCTAGATTAGGTGTGTATATTGGATGGAAAATTATAAATAGTTACATGAAAACAAACAATTCGGTTAGTTTAAGCGATATTATGAACAACACCGATTCGCAAAATATTTTAAACCAATCGGGATATAAACCTTAATGTACTGATAACTTGAAATTTTATTACTTCATATCAAAAAGGTATCTATTCTCAAAGAAATCGAGAAATATTATAAATATTATTACTCTCATTTCTACCATTAGTATTGCTGTTGGAGCTGCCGCAATGGTAATAGTAGTAAGTGTTTTCAATGGTTTTATGAATCTTGTTGAAGATACTTTATCGGAGTTTGATCCGGATTTAAAAATTGTTCCCAAAACAGGAAAGGTAATTTATACCGATTCAATCGATTATGAAAGTATAATTCATATTGATGGAGTTGCATCTGTATACAGTGTTATTGAAGAAAACGCCATATTGAGATACAACGATAAACAAAGCGTTTCGACAATAAAAGGTGTTGACTATACGTACCTAAGCGGAATACTGACTGATTCTAATAATTTTGTTGGAGAACGAATTTTGCAATATGAAGATTTAAACTTCGGCGTGTTAGGAATAGGACTAGCATTCAATTTAGATGTCGACATATACAATCCTCAAAAGAGCGTGTCTATCCACATTCCTAAACGAACGGGTAATGTCTCGTACAATCCCGAACAAGCATTCAATTCGGGTTACGTTATTCCTGTCGGCATTTTCAGAGTAAAACCCGAATTTGACGAAAAGTACATTTTTGTACCTATCGAGCTTGCTAAAGAGCTTTTGGAGTTCGACGAACAAGTGAGTCATATCGAGCTTATGTTAGATGAAAACGCTAACGTAAAAAAAATCAAAAAACAGTTATCGCAACTTATCCCAAATGTAGTTGTAAAAGACAAATATCAGCAGCAAGAAACGGTTTACAAGATGATGAAATCGGAGAAATTTGTAGTGCTGCTAATTCTTATTTTTATAGTCGTGGTCGCATCGTTTAGCGCCATAGGTTCGCTGACAATGCTTATAGTTGAAAAGGAAAAAGACATAAATACTTTGAGCTATATTGGAGCAACTCAAAACGATATAAAAAAGACCTTCTTTTTAGAAGGAGTGATGATAAATTCGCTTGGGGCTGTGGTAGGTGTCGTGTTAGGACTAATCGTATGTTTCTTGCAAAGTACATTCGGATTGGTAAAACTGCAAGGAGCGGAATCTTTTATAATAGATAATTATCCTGTTCATGTTATGTTTTCCGACGTACTTCTAATATTAGTTATAGTCGCTATAATTGGAGTAATAATGGCATGGATACCCACCCGAAAAATCAGGTACAAATAAATATCAAAAAGTATATCATTTTTGTGAAGAAAAATGTACTTTTGTCCATTCCATAACGAATCCTTATAACAATAAATTAACTACAATGAAAAACTTAATTTCAGTAATTTCAAAAATTACAATTCTAACCGTGTTTTTGATGTTCGGATACAGTGCGAGTAGTACTTCTGTGGTAAAGCATTTAATTCCCGGAGTCCCAAACACATTTTCGGTTACTATCAACGAATTCGACAAAATTCAAACATTTAGTACGCTAAACGAGCTAAACGTTAATTTTATTAATGTTGGCAACGGGCATTTTGTTGAAATTTCGGCTGACGAATACACTAAAACAAATATTGTTGGAAATCCGCAATTGCCGGTTATTTCTAAACTGATAGAAATTCCAACGGGTGGCAGACCGGTTGTTACCGTTAAAAGTTACGAAGTTCAGGAATATAAACTTTCCGACTTAGGTATCAACGATATGCTACTTCCTGTTCAACCGCCGCAACCCAAAAGTGGCGACCCTGTCCCTTTTACAATTAATATGGAAGTCTACTCCAACAACGAATTTTATTCCGAAGAACTTGCCAGAGTTGAAGTAAACGGATATTTGCGCTCAACGCAATTGGCTAATTTAATTATTTCTCCGGTTCAGTACAACCCTGTAACCAACACTATTAGAGTAATAAATAATATTATTGTAGATGTTGATTTTGAAGGAGCTAATTATCAGGCAACACAAGAACTTAAACTTAAAACAAGGTCGCCGTATTTCGATAATTTCTCATACAGAACATTGAATCCCATTTCAATAGCTTCTACCAGAGATACTTTATCGAAAGTGCCGGTTAAGTACGTTATCGTTTCCGATCCAATGTTCAAAGATCAGTTAAAACCGTTTGTAAATTGGAAAACAAAAAAAGGTTTTAAAGTGATAGAAGCCTACACCAACGACCCACAGGTGGGTAACAGTTTTAATTCCATTAAAAATTATTTAAAAGGATTGTACCAATCGGCAACAGTTAACGACCCGGCACCAACATTTGTTTTATTTGTCGGCGACGTTGATCAAATACCTGCTTATAACTGCGGACAGCACTACTCCGATTTATACTACTGCGAGTACTCAAACGACTACATGCCCGAAGTTTATTACGGAAGATTTTCGGCTAACAATCCAGGCGAATTACAGCCTCAAATTGATAAAACTTTAATGCACGAACAATATTTGATGCCTGACCCAAGCTACTTAAACGAAGCGGTTATGATAGCAGGAAATGACGCATCGCACTCTCAAAAATGGGGCAACGGTCAGATTAATTATGGCACAACTTACTACTTCAACGAAGAGCATGGTATTCTTTCGCATACATATTTGCAACCAGAGCCTTCAGGAGCAAACTATTCGCAAAGCATTAGAGACAACATCAGTAATGGAGTGTGTTATGCAAACTATACTGCTCACGGCAATATCGATGGTTGGGACAATCCGGCATTTAAAATTAGCCATATCCCAT
This sequence comes from Lentimicrobiaceae bacterium, assembly GCA_028697555.1. Classification (NCBI taxonomy): domain Bacteria; kingdom Pseudomonadati; phylum Bacteroidota; class Bacteroidia; order Bacteroidales; family Lentimicrobiaceae; species Lentimicrobiaceae bacterium. The sequence goes on from JAQVEX010000030.1 coordinate 13,115, forward strand.
CTCTTCAAAATTACGGTAAATATCCTTTAATGGTAGGTAACTGTTGTTTAACCAACGTGTATAATCAACATACATTTGGCGAAGCATTGCTACGTGCCGAAGATAAGGGCGCCATAGGTTACATTGGAGCATCAAACAGTACTTATTGGGACGAAGATTATTGGTGGGGTGTAGGATTTGGTACGGTATCGGCTAATGCTACATACGAAGCTACAGGATTGGGTGCTTACGATAGAACATTCCACGACCACGGCGAACCCAGAAGCGAATGGTATGCTACTATGGAGCAAATGACTTTTGCAGGTTTGCTGGCAGTTCAAGAGTCAAATTCATCGATGAAAAAATATTATTGGGAAGTATACTGCTTAATGGGCGATCCTTCTGTAATGATGTACTTTTCCGAGCCACCGGCTATGTCGTACTCAGCTTTGCCTTTGTTACCTTTAGGACATCAAAGTTTTGAAATTCAAACAGAACCCTACGCTTATGTTGCAATTACTCGAAACAACGTAATATACGGTGTTGCCGAAGCAGATGAATCAGGTTTGGCTGTTGTCAACCTCAATCCGATAACAATACCCGGATATGTAAATGTTGTTATGACAAAACAAAACTTCCAGCCATATATCGATAGCGTTATGGTTGCATCACCCGAGGGGGCATATTTATTTCTAAGTAATTATCAGTTTACCGATACGGCAGGCAACAACAACCAAATACTCGAATATGACGAAATTATTTCGGTTAACCTAACGTATAATAACTACGGCAACCAAAGTGCTGTAAATGCTGTTTCAACTCTTACTACAAATAACCCATACGTCGAAATATTAACTCCTTCGTACACATGGAGCAATATTCCAAGCAATGGAGCATCAACCGCTTACAGTGCATTTAATATTGAGTTAAAAGATGGAATTCCGGATATGACCCAGTTAGTATTTAATTTGGTTACCACTTTCGATACATCTACCTTTGAAACACAACTTTATGGCACCGTACAAGCGCCTACAGTTACAAATTTAGATTTCATTTTCGATGATGCTACATACGGCAACGGCAACGGACAATTTGACCCGGGTGAAACAATTATTATAAAACAACCGGTAACTAACCAGGGACATTGTCCTACGGGAGAAGTTACAAGCCAGTTGTTTATTTTTGATAACGATTTAATTACGATTAACGAAGGAATTAATATTCTTCCAGCTCTAAATCCATCCGATACAGATACTGCTACTTTTAGCATTACCATAGGAAATGGAGTTCAAATTGGAACTAATTTCACTTTGTACATTACTTCTCATTCGGGAATGTACAGCGATATAACAACTGTAATTCCTCAAATTGGAAGTCAATTTGAAGACTTTGAAACAGGAAACTTTTCAAAATTCAATTGGGAAATGGCAGACGTACCATTTGTAATTTCAAATCAAAATCCGCATGCCGGAAGCTATAGTGCTAAATCGGGTACAATCGGCAACAACGGAAAAAGTACAATGTATTTGAAAGGTAATGTTTTACAAGACGACCAGATCAGTTTTTATGTTAAAACAGGAACTCAAGCTGGTTTCGACTTTTTAAACTTTTATATTGATTCTGTTTTGGTTAAAAGTTGGAGTGGAGTAACACCGTGGCAATATTACACCTGCAATGTGAGCTCAGGAAATCACACTTTCAGATGGTCGTACGAGAAAAACGAAAACACTTTGGTACAGCCCGATGCAGTTTGGGTCGACGATATTCAGTTTCCTCCTATGGGACAAAGTTCAAGTTCGGCACTTTCGGTTAATGTATTGGCTTCGCCGGATTCAACCTGTGCAGGTAATTCTACTCAATTATATGCTTTTGCTTCCGGCGGAGCTACTCAGTATATGTACGAATGGTCTCCTGCAGAATCTTTAAGCAATCCTAATGTGTTTAACCCTGTCGCTACTCCGTTACAAACAACTACTTATACGGTTGTGGTAAAATCAGGTATAGAAAACATAACAAAAACTTTAAGTGTTACTGTTTCGCCCGGACCCGATGCACCGATTATTCACGAACAAGGTGCCGATTTAGTTTCAAGCTATGCAACAGGCAACCAGTGGTACAATTTAGACGGAATTATACCCGGAGCAACGCAACAAACTTATACACCTACAAATACCAATAGCTATTACTGCGTTTACACCGACGAAAACGGCTGTGTTTCTGTGCCGTCAAATATTATTACAGTTTTGTTCCAAAGTGTCGGTAAAGTTTTTGAAAATAAAGTATCAGTATATCCAAATCCTTTAAACAATATTTTACATGTTGATTTTTCGTTGAAAACAAACGATGATATTTCAATAATGCTATACAATGCCATAGGAACCAAAGTAAAACAAGTGAATATTGGAGACAAATCGGCTGGAAATCATGTTGTAGATATTGATGTTAGCGATTTGGCATCAGGTATTTACATGTGTAAAGTGATTTTTGGAAACAATTACAGTAAAACCATTAAAATAATAAAACGATAAAACAACTAATAAAATAATCACATCTAAACAATAACTAAATGAACTACATGAAGTCAATTAAATTAGTATTACTGTTAGTGGTGTTGTACGCCACACAAGTTTTTGCAGCTGGCGACTGGACACCAATAAGCTCGTCCACGCCAAAGGCTTCTCAAACAACTTTAATATCCGAACAAGAAGATAATATTACTATTTCCTTTAAAGTTGACGGTTTTTATCTTAATACCGTTAAAACTCAACTTGGAGATGCTTCGGTAATCACTCTTCCAAATTCAGCACCTATACAGGAAGCACATCAACCCGATTTGCCAAAGCTATCTACTTCTGTTATTATTCCGGATTTAGCTTTAATGGACATAGAAGTTGTGTCTTCTTCTTATGTTGAATTTGAAAATATTAATATTGCTCCTTCAAAAGGTGTTTTAACAAGAGATATCAACCCTGCAACTGTTCCTTATACCTACGGTAGAGCCTACCAAACCGACCAGTTTTATCCTAACACTTTATCAGGATTAGACAGACCTTTTATCATTAGAGACGTTCGCGGACAGCACGTACAAGTTTATCCTTTCCAGTATAACCCTATTACTAAAGTGTTGAGAGTATACAACGAAATTGTTGTCAGAGTGTATAAAGTAAACGATAAGGGCGAAAATCCTCTTATCAGAACAAGTAACTCCAACAAAGTGGTAAGCGAATTTTACAACATATATGAGAGTGTATTTTTAAACAATCCTGTTCAAGATTACACTCCTGTCGAAGAAGAAGGCAATATGCTTATTATTTCGCATCCTACATTTATGCAAGCCATGCAGCCTTTTATCGATTGGAAAACCATAAAAGGTACAAAGGTTGAGATGGTTGATGTTTCAACTATTGGTACAACAGCAAATCAAATAAAGGATTACGTTGTTAATTATTACAACACTACCGGCTTGGCATTCTTGTTACTTGTTGGCGATGCTCCGCAAATTCCTACAATGAAAGGTGGCGACCTTGGCGGACCTTCTGACCCGGCATATGGTTACATTGTTGGTAACGACCATTATATTGATATTTTGGTAGGAAGATTTTCCGCCGAAACAGTTGATCATGTTACAACCATGGTTGAAAGAATTGTAGAATATGAAAAATATCCCAACACAAGTATTGATTGGTTTACAAGTGGTATTGGTATAGCTTCACGAGAAGGAACCGGCGATAACGGTGAATACGACTGGCAACATATGCGTCATATCCGCGATGATTTGATGGGCTACACATATACCGACGTAGCCGAACTATATGAAGGTAGCCAAGGTGGACAAGATGCACCCGGCGACCCAACTCCTTCAATGGTAGCTGATGAGGTAAATGAAGGAGCTTCCATTATCAATTATGTGGGACATGGTGGTACAACATCTTGGGTTACTAGCGGCTTCTCAAATAGCCATGTTCAAAATTTAACCAACAATAACAAATATCCATTTGTATGGAGTGTAGCATGTGTTAACGGAGAATTTGAAAATACAACATGTTTTGCCGAAGCCTGGACAAGAGCAAAAAATGCAAATGGACCAACCGGAGCTCTCGGTTTTCTCGGATCAACAATTAACCAAAGTTGGAATTCGCCTATGTGCGGACAAGACGAAATGGTTGATATTTTGGTTGAATCGTACAGTAACAATATAAAAAGAACTTACGGCGGATTATCTTTTAACGGAATGTTTAAGATGATTGAAAAATATGGATCGGACGGTAGAGATATGGCTGATACATGGCTACTCTTTGGCGACCCCTCAGTTGTTGTGAGAACAGCAATGCCTACGGCTATGACTGTCAATCATGCTGCACAATTGTTTATGGGTGAGTCTTCCTTTACTGTTAATACCATCGAAAATGGAGCCAAAGTAGCTCTTAGTGTTGACAATCAGTTGGTAGGCGTTACAACTGTGAATAATGGTTCGGCTGTTCTTTATTTCCAACCGTTTACAATGCCCGATACAATTACTATTGTTGTTACCAAATACAACCGCTTGCCTTATATAGCTAAAGTTCCTATTATTCCTAATACAGGTCCTTATTTGATATACAACTCTTGCACTGTTAGCGATCTACAAGGCAATAACAATAGCTTAGCTGAATATGGAGAAACAATTAGTCTTAACCTTACTCTTGTTAATATAGGAGTTTTAGATTCGGAAAATACTACTATTACAATTCAAAGCAACGACCAGTATGTTGATATCACTAATCCAACAGCTACAGGTATTAACTTCCCATCGGGTGATACGCTTACCGTTGAAAATGCTTTCGAAATAGTTTTAAGCAACAATTTGCCAAACTTGCACAATATTCCTTTCTCGTACACTGCTACCGACGGAGCAGAGTCGTGGAACGGTTCGTTTAGTATTACGGGACATGCCGGTGTTTTAAATCTTAATTCATACACAATCAACGATTCGCAAAATGGCAACAACAACGGTATGGTTAATGCAGGCGAAGAAGTTATTCTTAATATTACCCTCAGAAACAACGGTTCTTCAGCTATTTACAATGCTTTCAACCAAATATCCGTCAACGATCCTTATTTGAGCGTTGTGGGAAGTCCTGTTAGAGAATACGGCGATTTACAACCCGGCGAAAGCAAAACACAAGGTTATGTTGTTAAAGCTGCCGACGATACTCCGCTTGGACATACTGCTCAGGTAGATATGCTTGCCAACGCCGATTTAGACTACATTATGATAGATAATATAATGCTTCCTATCGGACAAATACCTGTTGCTATTATCGATCTTGACGGTAACAAAAATTCAGGCTCATTTATTAAACAAGCTCTTAACGACAACAATATTCATCCTGTTTATACAACTGCTTTTCCAACCAACTTATCTAAATACCAAACTCTGTTTGTTTGTTTGGGTGTAAATACCAACAGACATATATTAACGAGTGCTCAAGGTCAGTTGTTAGCCGATTTTCTTAATAACGGCGGAAATCTGTACATGGAAGGTGGCGATACTTGGAAAAAAGATCCTAAAACAGCAGTTCATAATATGTTTAAAGCTATGGGAGTTGTTGATGGTAGTAACGATTTAGCTACCCAGATAGGCGAAAGCGTAGCGTTTACAGCAGGTCTTATTATGGATTATAACGGCGATAATGAATTTATCGATCATATTGCTGCCTATAATGGAAGTTTCAACATGTTTAAAAATAGCAGTCCATTATACTTTACTGCTGTGGGCAACGATGATGTTTCGTATAAAACCATAGCCTCTGTTTTTGAATTTGGTGGTTTAGTCGATGGAGAAGGCGATAATACCAAAGCCGAATATATGAGAAGAATTGTTGAGTTTTTTGAAATAACAGCACATGTTTATACTGCTAACTTTGTTGGTACGCCAATTATAGTTCCTATGGAAACCACTGTTAATTTCAACGATTTATCTTCGCAAAGCACAACATCTTGGCAATGGACATTTGAAGGCGGTATACCGGCTACAAGTACCGAGCAAAACCCAACAGTAACGTACAATGAAGTCGGTGTTTATGATGTTACTCTTATTGTATCGAACGGAACAGAAACAGACACATTATACAAGCAAGATTACATTGATGTTAGAGATTTTTCGGTATGCGAAATTGATAACATGATGGCTGAAATTTATCCAAATCCGGCTACCAATTTTGTGAAAATTAAATTTAACGGAGCATTAGATAAAGCCGATATCGTTATAGTTAACATGCTAGGACAAAAAGTATATCAAGCTATTGATATACCAACAAATACCGAATTGGTATTGGATATTACATCTTGGAATAGCGGTGTTTACTTTGTAAATGTTTATGCCAATAACAAGCGTTCGCTGCTTAAGTTTAGCGTCAAGTAGTTCGTAAAAGTCTTATTAAAAAAAGGGTTGCCGAAAACTAAGGCAACCCTTTTTTGTTACGTGGTTTTGATGGCTGTTAGCCTTTAGCCCTTAGCTATTGGCTGTTGCGTGTTACGTGGTAAGGGGAAGTTTTGAGTTCCGAGTTTCGAGTATTGAGTTTCAACGATTTTGTCAAACTTTTTTCGTATTAATAAACTTTACTCTTTTCGTATGGATAATCTGTCGTAGAAAATATAGCAATAGCCAAAAATTTTGCATTAAAAGGAACGGCATACATTTCTTCTGAATGTAGTTCGAAATAAATCCTTAGTGAGAACGGGAAGTTCTGAGCTTGCTCGGAAATCACCCGCACGAACTTAGGATTTATGAGAACGTAATTCAGAAAAGAAATGTCAGCCTTGATTTTTTGGTTCTTTTTTATCAAGAAAAAAGAACGTGAAGAATAATTAAAACTTTTAAAGCCAATTTTTTGCACTCACTTAACAAAAGCACACCAACAAAGCTAATTGTAAAACACATAAGAACAAAAAAAAGTGCCCGATTAAAGGCACTTTTTAAGTATTACAACAAAGCAGTACAGTTATTATTCGGTTAGTCTCTTATACGAATTATATCTGTATTTAGCATTAGCTTCTGCAGCTTCAAACAATTCATCGGCTTCTTGTGGGAACAGTTTCTTAAGCGAAGTATAACGAGTTTCCGACATAATGAAGTCTTTGAAAAGTTCAAAGTTAGGTTCTCTCGAATCTAAAGTGAAAGGATTTTTGCCTTCTTCAACAAGTTCTGGATTGTATCTGTACAAGTGCCAGTATCCTGCTTTAACAGCGTCGTCTTGTTGTGCCTGCGATTTACCCATTCCTTTAACTAAGCCGTGATTGATACAAGGCGAGTAAGCAATAATTAGCGAAGGTCCTTTGTACGCTTCGGCTTCTCTAATAGCTCTTAGGTATTGCGCCTGATTTGCACCCATAGCTACCTGAGCAACGTAAACATAACCATAGCTCATAGCCATCATACCTAAGTCTTTTTTGCGAATTTTCTTACCCGATGCAGCAAACTTAGCAATAGCACCTGTAGGTGTTGATTTTGAAGCCTGACCGCCTGTATTTGAATACACTTCGGTGTCGAGAACTAAAACGTTAACGTCTTCGCCGCTGGCTAGTACGTGGTCTAAGCCACCGTAGCCAATATCATAAGCCCAACCGTCGCCGCCAAAAATCCAAATAGATTTTTTTGTAAAATATTGCTCAAGAGCCAAAAGTTCTTTAGCAATTTCGGTGCCGGCAGCTTTAAGAAGTGGCAACAATTTTTGTGTAGTCGTTTCTGAGCCTTCGGCATCTTGCATATTATCTATCCACATTTGAGTAGCTTCTTTCAGTTCTGCACTGCAACCTTCTGCCATCATAGTTTGTAGGCGTTCGGCTATACGAGTTCTCATTTTGTTAACACCGGTAGCTATACCAAAACCGAATTCGGCGTTATCTTCAAACAAAGAGTTAGCCCATGCTGGTCCTTTACCGCAACTGTTTGTTGTGTATGGAGTTGAAGGAGCAGAGCCTCCGTAAATTGACGAGCAACCTGTAGCATTGGCAACTATCATTCTGTCGCCAAACAGTTGTGTAACTAGTTTAATGTATGGAGTTTCGCCACAACCGGCACAAGCTCCCGAAAATTCAAACAAGGGCTGTGCAAATTGGCTATTTTTAACACTCTGTGCTTTAGGCAATAAGTCGCTCTTATACGTAACCGATTTGGTCATGTAGTCCCATAGTTTGATTTGTTCTTCTTGCGAATCAAGCGGCTTCATAACCAATGCTTTATTTTTAGCAGGACAAACGTCGGCACAGTTGCCACAACCTGTACAATCTAATGGACTGATTTGAATACGGAACTTAAGATTTAGCGAACGTGGACTTGCATCAATTGTAGGAGTACCTTCGGGTAATCCCTTCATTTCTTCTTCGTTAATCAAGAATGGTCTGATAACTGCGTGTGGACAAACATAAGCACACTGATTACATTGTATACAGTTTTCGGCTTGCCACTCGGGAACAGTTATAGCTATACCACGTTTTTCGTAGGCAGTTGTTCCTGCAGGGAAAGTACCGTCTTCTCTACCTCTGAAAGCACTTACCGGTAAATCGTCACCTTTTTGGTCGTTCATTACCTTAGCGACATTTTTAATAAAATCGGGCATATGCGAAGTTGCTTCGGTTTCAGCTTCAACAGGAAGTGTTTTCCACGAAGGATCTACTTTAACTTCTTTATATTCTCCACCTCTGTCTATCGCCTGCATGTTCATTTCTACAACCTTATTGCCTCTACGTTCAAAAGTTGCTTTTGCCGCTTTTTTCATCTCGTCTAAAGCAACATCATAAGGTATTACTTCGGATATTTTAAAGAACGACGATTGTAATATAGTATTTGTACGGTGTCCCAAACCAATTTCTTCGGCTATAGCAGTAGCATTAATAATATAGAATTTAATATTATTTTCAGCCATGTAGCGTTTCATGCTGTTTGGCAAATTCTTAACAGTCTCTTCTTCGTCCCAAATGCTATTTAACAAGAAAGTTCCGCCAGGTTTTAAACCTTTAAGCATATCGTATTTATGGATATAGGCAGGAACGTGACAAGCAACGAAATCAGGTGTTGTAACCAAATATGGAGATCTGATTTGTTTATCACCAAATCTTAAGTGAGATGCAGTGAAACCTCCTGATTTTTTGGAGTCGTATGCAAAATATGCCTGTGCGTATTTTTCGGTAGTATCGCCTATAATTTTAATAGAGTTTTTGTTGGCACCAACAGTTCCGTCGGAGCCTAAGCCGTAGAATTTAGCTTGGAAAGTGCCTTTTGGTGAAAGGTCAATTTCGGGTAGCAAAGGCAACGATGTAAAGGTAACGTCGTCAACAATACCAACTGTAAACCTATCTTTAGGTTCATTAAGTTTAAGGTTATCAAATACCGAAATAATCATCGACGGGGTTGTGTCTTTTGAGCTCAATCCGTATCTTCCGCCAATAATAAGAGGTCTATTTTCTTCGTTGTAGAAAGCATTTCTGACATCAAGGTATAGGGGTTCACCGTTAGAACCGGGTTCTTTTGTGCGATCCAGAACGCAGATTCGTTTAACGGTTTTTGGCATAACATTAAACAAGTATTTTGTTGAGAAAGGTCTGTACAAGTGAACAGTGATTAAACCAAGTTTCTCACCTTTTGCATTTAGGTAATCTATAACTTCTTTAATAGTGTCGGTAACAGAACCCATAGCAATCAAAATGTTTTCAGCTTCGCTATGACCGTAGTATGTAAACGGTTTGTATTCTCTACCGGTTTGTTTGCTGATAATTTGCATGTATTCTGCAACAATATCGGGAACAGCGTAGTAGAACGGATTGCTTGCTTCGCGAGCTTGGAAGAAAATATCCGGATTTTGTGCAGTGCCTCTGGTAACAGGGTGTTCGGGGCTTAAAGCTCTATTTCTAAATTCTTGAAGTTTTTCCTTATCAATAAGTGCAGCCAATTTTTCCAAATCGGGGGCTTCAACTTTTTGAATTTCGTGAGAAGTACGGAAACCATCAAAGAAGTGAACAAAAGGCACTCTTGATTTAATAGCTGCTAAGTGTGCTATGCCTGCTAAGTCCATAATTTCTTGAACGTTGCTTGTAGCAAGCATTGCAAAACCTGTTTGTCTGGCGGCATAAATATCGCTGTGGTCGCCAAAAATTGATAAAGCTTGCGCAGCAACAGTACGAGCCGAAACGTGAAATACGGCGGGTAGTAATTCACCTGCCATTTTATACATGTTCGGTATCATCAAAAGTAAGCCTTGTGAAGCTGTGTATGTAGAGGTAAGAGCTCCCGACTGTAACGAACCATGTACAGCTCCGGCGGCTCCTCCTTCGCTCTGCATTTCAACAACTTTTACGGTTTCGCCAAAAATGTTTTTTCTGCCATGTGCTGCCCATTCATCAATATACTCAGCCATTGTGCTAGAAGGTGTGATAGGGTAAATAGCAGAAACTTCGCTAAACATATAAGCTATATGTGCAGCTGCATAATTTCCATCGCATGTGATATAACGATTGTTTTTAACCATAATAGTAATTTTTATTTGTTTTTAATAATTCGGTGCAAAGGTACTATTTTATTAAATTTTTTACAAAGTTTATAAGTACTAAATTACCAATTTTTAAATATTTATATCAATTATAAATAAGAGTTTTTAAATATTTTTTTAATTTTTATTAATTTGGTACATAAATTGTTAGAATAAATTCTCACTAACCAATGTTTAATATTTAATACTAAAACACATGAAAAAATATCTTGCCTTATTTACAATTATTTCTCTACTTTTAATGCTAAACGGTTGTGGAAGATCGGCTAAAAAAGAAGTAGAACGTTTACAACACATAAACGACAGTCTGTTATCTGTTGGTGTTCAAAAAGATACAACTTTGTTGAGCTACATCAAAACTTTTAATGATATTCAATCTAATTTGGATTCTATAAAAATGGTAGAGAACATCATTACTAAAACTACAACCAACGGTGGAGAAATTAACACAAGCGTAAAAGATCGTATAAACAACGATATAAATACTATTTATGATATGCTAAAGAAAAACAGGCAAATGGTTGCCGATTTAAAAAAGCGTATCAATCAGAAAGATGCTAAAATACAGAAAGATGAAGCTCAAATTGTTGAGTTGCAAAGAATGATAGACAATTTGACCAATCAGATAGAAGCGAAAAATGCAGAGATTAACGATTTGAAAGATCAGTTGAGCAGAATGAACATACAAATTCAGGATTTAAACAGAGAAGTATCTGATTTGAGCAAAAATATCAACGATTTGAGCGAACAAAATGCAATTAGCCAACAAATTATCAGAGAAAAAGATGAATCTATAAATACGGCTTATTACATTATAGGAACAAGTCAAGAACTTAGAGACATGGGAGTAGTAAAACGTACAGGCGGATTTTTGGGCATGGGAAGAAGTAATGTTTTGAGCGAAAACTTTAACGTCTCTATGTTTACAAAAATTAATATCACCAATTTGGAAGAAATTCCAATTTATAAATCGGATATTGAAATTTTAACGTATCACCCTGCCGAATCTTACGAAGTAATTAAAAAGAACAAAGCTATTGATAAGATACAAATAGTAGATTACAAAGCATTTTGGAGTGCAAGTAAATATTTAGTTATTGTAACGAAATAATAAAATTTGTATACCTTTGTGCTATTATTTGTAAAATGCTTTTTTTATGTCTGATAGCCTTGTTATAATACCAACATACAACGAAAAAGAGAATGTTGAAAAAATGATTAGAACAGTGTTCTCTTTGCCTAAGTTGTTTCACGTTCTTATAGTCGACGATAATTCACCCGACGGCACGGCTAAAATTGTAAAGGGTTTAAAATCGGAATTTGAAGGGTTGTTGCATCTTATTGAAAGACCCGGAAAGTTGGGCTTAGGTACAGCTTACATCACCGGCTTTAAATACGCCTTAGAAAACAACTACCAATATATTTTTGAAATGGACTGCGATTTTTCGCACAATCCTTCCGACTTGATCAGGCTTTACGAAGCCTGTTCGTCGGGCGGAGCCGATATGTCCATTGGCTCTCGCTACGTCAAAGGTGTTAATGTTGTTAATTGGCCCATGGGTAGGGTGCTTATGTCGTATTTCGCTTCAAAATATGTAAAATTCATATTAAACGTGCCTATTGCAGATACTACGGCAGGATTTATATGCTACACAAGAAAAGTATTAGAAACTATAGATTTGGATAAAGTCAAATTTATGGGTTATGCTTTTCAAATTGAAATGAAATACTCGGCTTGGAAGCTCGGTTTTAAAGTTGTAGAAGTACCTATCGTCTTCACCGACCGAACGGAAGGTACATCTAAAATGAGCACAGGAATTTTTAAAGAAGCATTTTTTGGTGTTATAAAGTTGAGATTTAAGAAAATAAAGCCAAAAAATGACACAAAAAAATAGCACGCAACGCCAAACTATTATTAAAAACGCATTAATCGTGAACGAAGGCTCTTCTTTTAAGGGCTTCGTTTTGATTAAAGATGATATTATTGCAGATATTGGCAAAGGCGTTTACAATGGCGAGCATGCTCACGATGATATGGTCATTGATGCCGAAGGCAAATGGCTTATCCCCGGAATTATAGATACTCACGTTCATTTCAGAGAACCGGGCTTAACACACAAAGCCGATATTAAAAGCGAAAGTATGGCTGCTATTGCAGGAGGTGTTACCTCCTATATGGAAATGCCAAACACATTGCCTAATACTGTTTCGCTTGAGTTAGTTAACGATAAAAACAAAATAGCAAGTGGCAATTCTTACGCAAATTACTCGTTTTATATTGCCGCAACCAATTCCAATGTAGATGAACTTATAAGCCTAAGCAAGAACGATGTGTGCGGTATAAAAATATTTTTAGGCTCTTCTACCGGAGGAATGATAGTGGATAACCAGTCGGAGGTGGAAAAGCTTTTTAATTATGCAAAAGTCCCTATTGTTGCTCATTGCGAAGATGAATCTATAATCAAGCAAAACGAGCAAATTTATAGAGATAAGTACGGCGCAGACTTTCCTGCTAAATTTCATTCGGAAATCAGAAGTGCGGAAGCGTGTTATAAATCTACCGAGCAAGCAATTAAATTAGCCAGAAAGTACAATACTCGTTTGCATATAGCCCATTTGAGTACGGCAAAAGAGTTACAATTATTTTCGGATAACAAAGACTTAATAACCAAAAACATAACCGTTGAGGTTTGTCCGCAGCATTTACTCTTTTCCGATGAGGATTATTCAACCTATGGAACAAAACTGAAAGTAAATCCGGCAGTAAAAACACAAACCGACAAAATTGGGCTATTGCAAGGTGTTATAAGTGGCAGAATAGATATGATTGCAACCGACCACGCTCCACATACCTTAGCCGAAAAAGATAATTCATACTTTAAAGCTCCTTCGGGTATGCCAATGATACAACATGGTTTTGTTGCGTTGTTGCAGTTGGTGCACGCAGGCAAGTTGTCGGTAGAGCTATTGGTCGATAAAATGTGTCATTCGCCTGCGCAATGTTTCAAAATATACAAACGAGGATTTATAAGAAAAGGTTATTTTGCCGATTTGGTTATCGTTGACCCAAACGCTTCAAATGTAATTACCAAAGATAATACTTATTACAAATGCGGATGGTCGCTATTTGAAAATACCGAAATGAAAGGAAAAATAGAAAAAACAATTGTAAACGGTAATATTAGTTTTGACGATGGAGTTTTTTCAAAAGAAGTTTATTCATCACAATTAAAATTCGATAGATAAAAAAATATAGGCATATGAAAAATTTTAAGATGTTTATTTTGTTGCTTGTGGCAACAGTTGGTTTTGTGGCATGCGGTCAAAACAACAAAGTTGTTGAATCGTATTATGATAATGGAAATCCTATGCAGGAAAGATATTTTGAAATAATTGACGGAAATAAAGTATTGACTAAGGAAGTAATTTACTACGATAATAAAGTAAAAAAGATGGAAGGTGCTTACAAAGATAGTTTGAGAGATGGTGTGTGGAAAGCCTGGCACAGAGACGGTTCTTTGTGGAGCGAAGGCAATTTTGTTAACGGCAAACGCGACGGATTTGGAAACACCTACTATCAAAACGGTGCTCGCAACATCGAAGGTTGGTATAAAGATGACAAAAGAGTGGGTAAGTGGAATTTTTACGACTCGCTCGGAAATTTAGAAAAAACCGTTGATTTCGATAAATACTAAGATTTCAACTCAATATCTTTAACTCCGTTGATAAAAGCAAAGTAGCGAGCTAAAACAAAAAAATAGTCGGATAACCTGTTTAGCAGCATCAAAACATTTTCGTTGACTTCCGAAGTTTGAGCAAGTCTTACGGCTGACCTTTCGGCTCTACGGCATACGGTACGGCATATATGCGATAGCGAAATTAAAGGATCGCCACAAGGAAGTATAAAACTTTTTAAAGCGGGAAGTTTTTCTTGCATAAAATCAATCTGCTCTTCTATACCTTTAATATCTGTATCGGTAATAGGTGTTAGCTTGTCAGCATGTTTATATTCGGGTTGTGCTGCAATTAACGATTCGGCATTAAACAAAAGCACTTGAATTTTATATAATTGTGTTTTTATTTCTTTATCTTTTGTCTGATCGTGCAAGTGTCCGACAAATGATTTAAGCTCGTCGATATTGCCGTATGTTTCAACTCTAATATCCGATTTCAAAACTCGGTTTCCACCTATCAACGATGTTTTTCCTTTATCGCCACCTTTTGTATATACTTTACCGCTCATAGTTATTAGTTTTAAAATTTAAATAATCTTTTATTATTTTTCAGGATTTGAATTAATATTATCGCTTTCAATTTCGCCGTCGATAATTCTAATAATTCTTCTAGAATATTTCGCTATATCTTCTTCGTGAGTAACCAAAATTATAGTATTACCCATTTTATGAATATCTTGCAAAAGTCGCATAATTTCTACCGAAGTCTTAGAATCTAAGTTTCCGGTTGGTTCGTCGGCTAATATTATACTCGGTTGGTTAACTAAAGCTCTAGCTATTGCGACCCTTTGGCGTTGTCCGCCCGAAATTTCGTTGGGCTTGTGGTCAATTCTATCGGTAAGTCCAACTTGCTCGATTACTTGTCTGCCGCGTCTGTTTCTTTCTTCTTTACCAACGCCCATATATATTTGAGGCAAAATTACATTATCTAAAATATTATATTGCGGTAGCAAGTTAAACGTTTGGAACACAAAACCTATTTCTTTATTTCTGATTTCTGCCAACTGATTGTCCGATAAGGTATGAGTTCCTTGTTTGTTAAGATAATATTCGCCCGAAGTAGGCGTGTCTAGGCAACCCAATATATTCATCAGTGTAGATTTGCCGGAACCGGAAGGTCCCATCAGAGCAACAAACTCATTTTTATTTATATCCAAATTGATATTTTTCAGAGCATTAACCTTGATAGCTCCAACACTGTACACCTTTGAAAGGTTGCGTAACGAAATTAGCGAGTCTGAATTCATAATATGTTTTTCAGACAACAAAGGTACTAAAATTTTAGCACGAAATGTTCTTTGCTGAAATCGGGATTAAAAAATACTAATCCGACTCTGAACAAGTCGATAGAAACCGTAACACGCTTGTCATCACATATTATTTCCCACGCTTCTTCCATACCTTTTGACCAATGTATATCGTCGAAAACAAAAATCGAGTTTTTGTTGGCTTTTGTATAAAGTTGTTCAAAAAAATTGATAGTCGCCTCTTTTTTGTGATATCCGTCAATAAACGCAAAATCAATTTCATTAATATTTTGTAGTTTTTCTGTAACGGTTTTACTAAACTGTCCTATGTTCAAATTAATATTTTCGTAGTCGAATTTATTGAATAGCATTTGTGCGATACTAGATTTCGAACTACATCCTTCAAAAGTATGAATAACTTCGTAGTTTCTAGCAGTAGCTAAATATATAGTACTAGCTCCTACACTGGTTCCTATTTCAAAAATACATTTTGGTTTGAAGTGTTTGGTTAATCGGTACAAAAGTTTTCCGTATTTGGGTGTAATGGAGCTTTTTTTATAGAGGTCTGAAATTCTCTCTAATCTTTGTTCGTACCCTAATTTATTGTCGACACCAAAATCGGTTATTTCTATTTGGTTTTTATTTTCTCTAACCCTTTTGAGAATCCTATCTATTATTCTATAATCGGTGTAAGAAGATTTATCTTTGATAACTTCTGTATATAATTTGAAGACAAATGGAGAGTGTATTGATTTTGAGTTTTTGGCTTTAAAATAGTACTTTACAAAAGGCACTATTTTGTTATAATTCGTCGTCATCTTTACAATTATGTTTATTTTTGTGTCAACGGTGCAAATATACTTAAAATTACACAAAAATGAACGGTATATTAAATTATTTTAAACTTGTTAAATTTTCGCATACAATTTTTGCGTTACCATTTGCTTTGGTCGGTTTTTTTATGGGTTTGTACGATGTAGACTTTTTTTTTAGCTTAAAAATTTTGCTGTTAATTTTGGTTTGCATGGTATCGGCACGCAATTCTGCTATGGGTTTCAACAGATGGCTTGATAAGCGTATAGACTTAAAAAATGAGCGAACTAAAGACAGGGTAATACCAGCAGGGATTGTAAAGCCAAGTTCAGCTTTAATTTTTACTATTGTTAATGCACTTATTTTTGTTGTAAGCACTTATTTTATCAACAAACTTACATTTATGCTTTCGCCTGTGGTTCTGTTAGTTATACTCGGTTATAGCTATACAAAACGTTTTACATTTTTGTCGCATTTTATTTTAGGATTAGGTTTGTCATTCGCTCCAATTGGAGCTTATATATCTGTTACAGGTTCTTTTAGTTTGGTGCCGATATTGTTGTCGTTGGCTGTGTTGATGTGGGTTAGCGGCTTTGATATATTGTATTCTACGCAAGATTACGAGTTCGACAAGAAAAACAAATTATTTTCGGTTCCGGTGGCTTTTGGTATTAAAGGAGCCTTAGTAATTTCAATAATTGTTCATCTTGTATCTATTGTGTTTATTGTTACCACGGCAATTGTAGGCAATTACAGTTTTTTATACTGGGTAGGTGTAATTATTTATGTTTGTTTTATAATTTTCCAGCATTCAATTGTAAAAGTCAACGATTTGAGTCGTATAAACAAGGCATTTTTCTTCTCTAATGGAATGGCTAGTCTAACTTATGCAATTTTTGCCATTTTGGGAATTTTGCTTAGTTGGTTCTGATTTTTTTGTTTATTGTTGTCAGATAAATTTTAGCCCCGAAGTCTCGGGGCTGTTGGCTTTTAGCTTTTAGCCATTGGCTGTTGGCAATGAACAATTATCAGTGTGCAATGAACAATTACTTAATTAATTACTAATTTATAATTACTCATTGTTAATTGATAATTGTTAATTATTAATTGATACCCCGCACCGCCAACTTCAGAGTTTTATAGGATATTAATGAGTTTCGTTCAGGAAATTTTTCACACTTTTATCGAACAAGTTTTTGTTTTGATCGTGAAATTCAAAATTTATAGGAATATAATAAGTAGGCAATTTCGACAAATATTTTTTTGCTAATTCGGTTTGCAATTTTACCGAATCTTTCTCGGTTGTAACAATAATTTTCCGTCTTGTCATAAGTCGGTCGAACTCATCTCTTATTTTAATAAAATCTTTTTCGCAATAATCGTGATGGTCTTTAAACCTAATCAGTTCAACATTCGAGCAAGAGTTTTTCAGGTGTTCAACCAAAGGTTCCGGATCGCCAACTCCTGTAAACACGAGTATTGTGTTTTGTTTTTTCAAAATTACAGGGTCGGTTTTCGCGTTTCTATCGTATAGCATAATTGGCTGCTGATAGTTTATATACGACATGCAAAACTTTTGGTTTTTCCGCAATTTTATTTCGTTGTATAAATATTTGTAAATTAAAGGAGAATATACTCTTGGCGTTTTGGTAACAACAATAATATCGGCTCTTTTAGTAGATTTTCTAGGTTCGCGTAAATTTCCTACGGGAAGTAGAAAATCTTTAAAATATGGCTTGAAGTAGTCGGTTATCAATATATTTAGTCCTGGTTTTACATATCTGTGCTGATAGGCATCATCGAGTAAGATTAAGTTTACATCGGGCTTTTTCTTTAGAATATTTTTAACACCCTTAACGCGCCTTTCGCAGACTGCAACAACAACATTGTCGAATTTTTGAAAGTACTGCATAGGCTCGTCGCCAATTGTATGCGGAGTATCGCTATCGTCGGCTATTCTGAACCCTTTGGTTTTTCGTTTGTAACCCCTGCTGAGTATGGCTATATTATAATCGTTGCGGAGTAGGTTTGCCAAGTATTCTATTGTTGGAGTTTTTCCTGTACCACCGATTTGTATGTTGCCAACGTTAATTATGGGAATTTGAAAAGATCGCGATTTCAGAATACCAATATCGAATGCACAATTCCTAATCCATATAACAAGTCTGTATATAGGGACAAACGGGAACAACAGCAATCTAATTCTTTTCATTGTAATAGATGTAACGACAAA
>JAQVEX010000031.1 GCA_028697555.1 Lentimicrobiaceae bacterium
ATAATATAATTTTCTCTACTTACAGATTACCGAATTTATTATTTTATTCATTGGATAATGGTTATACAACCGATACCCTTTGTGAGTTGTTTCAAAATGTAGGGAAATTTCGACGAGATAAAGATAACAATCTATTTATTGTTGACCTTATATTCTACGGCATATTACACAAGACTGCTTCCCCAATAGTGTTTTCAGAACTTAGCAACGATAAACTATCAAAATTGAACATATACCCTAACCCTGCCGTACATAACATTAATGTTGAAATACCCCAAAACATGATTTTACCTGAATTGGAGTTGACATTAATGGATATACATGGCAAAATAATTGACAAACACAAAATCGTTGCTCACGATGGCTTTGTAAATATTGATGTGTCAAATTTGAAAAGCGGGACATATACGCTTATTGTTTCAGACAAAGTAAAGTTGTACAAAACTAGATTTATAAAACTATGAATACAAAAATTTTAATCAAGCACTTCTTATTGTTCACCGCCGCTCGCTCGCTTTTGCAAAGCGAGCGGAATATTCACGCTTCTACACTTCGGAGCTAAAAGCCAACAGCCAAAAAGTACAACAATTTCTGATATAAAAAATTTATACTAACTTTGTACACAAATGCACTATATTTAATTATTATGTTAGTAAAGACCCATGGCTGTGCAATACAAGGCGTTAATGCAATACCTATTACCATTGAGGTAAACGTTGACCAAGGAATAAAATTCTACTTGGTCGGCTTACCCGACAATGCTGTAAAGGAAAGTCAGCAACGTATAGAAGCTGCTTTAAAAAATGTTGGTTACAGATTTCCGCGTCAGAAAATTACAATAAATTTAGCCCCGGCAGATATCAGAAAAGAAGGTTCGGCATACGACCTGCCAATAGCTATAGGACTTTTAGCTGCTTCGCATCAAATAGAAACAGATTTATTAGATAAATATATTATAATGGGTGAGTTGTCTTTGGACGGAAGCATCCAGAACATAAAAGGAACTCTACCCATTGCCATAGAAGCAAGAAATAACAATTTTGAAGGCGTTATAGTGCCTGCTCAAAACGCTAAAGAAGCAGCCGTTGTCAATAACATAAAGGTATATGGCGTCAGCACAATAACGGAAGTTATACAAATATTAGAAAACAACTCTCCAATAGAACCTCTTTCGTGCAACATAGAAGAAGAATTTTACGAAAACGTTTCAAATTACGAATTCGATTTTTCTGATGTAAAAGGTCAGGAAAATATAAAACGTGCCTTGGAAATTGCCGCAGCAGGCGGACATAATGTAATATTGATAGGACCTCCCGGCTCGGGAAAAACAATGCTTGCTAAACGCATGCCTTCAATACTGCCTCCATTAAGTATAGACGAAGCCATTGAAACCACAAAAATACACTCGGTTGCAGGCAAACTAAGCGACAACTCCAGTTTAATGACAACGCGACCTTTTATAAATCCGCACCATACAATATCCGATGTTGCCCTCGTGGGTGGAGGTAGCAATCCGCAACCCGGAGAAATATCGTTGGCAAACAACGGAGTTTTGTTTTTAGACGAGCTACCCGAATTTAAACGCTCGGTTTTGGAAGTGCTACGACAACCGCTTGAAGAAAGAAGTATAACTATTTCGCGTTCAAAATTTTCGGTTACTTATCCTGCAAGTTTTATGCTAATTTCTGCAATGAATCCTTGTCCTTGCGGATTTTACAATCACCCTGAAAAAGAATGCGTTTGTGCACCGGGAATGGTTCAAAAATATTTGAACAAAATTAGCGGACCATTGCTTGATAGAATTGATATTCACGTTGAAGTTGTCCCTGTTCCGTTTTCGGAATTGAGCAGTAAAGTTGAAGGCGAGAAAAGTGCCGACATCAGAAAAAGAATTATTAAAGCTCGCGAAATTCAGGAAAAACGCTTCGCAAATAATGATAATATCTTTTGTAACGCACAAATGTCGAGCAGTTTGCTACGAAAAATAGTTGTTATAGATGAAGAAGGAGACAAGCTTCTGAAAAATGCTATGGAAAAATTAAACCTTTCGGCAAGAGCATACGACAGAATTTTGAAAGTCTCACGCACAATAGCCGACCTTGCCGATTCTGAAAACGTACTTATTGAGCATTTAGCCGAAGCTATACAATATCGTAGCTTAGACCGCGAAAGCTGGGGAAGTTGAGTTGGTGTTGCGGGGTACGGGTTGCAGGCAATTATCAATGAACAATGAGCAATGGGCAATTATTAATTGATAATTGATAATTACTAATTGCTAATTCAGCTTCGCTGCATTTTCTGTCGTCGCTCGGCATAGCTCAAGCAAGCTCGGCTCTGCTCTCACTCCTAAGAAAATTGCCAACAGCCAACAGCCAACAGCCAATAGCTAATAGCTAACGGCTAAAAGCTAATACTAACTTTTTAACCTCTGCTACGGAAATATTTTTCATGCACCTGAAATGCTTTCGGGGGCAATGGTTTTTGCCCATCTGAGTACACGGACGACAAGGTTCGTCAACTTCGGCAACGCGAGATTTATCGCCATACGGATAAAAACCTAATTCTTTGCTTGTTGGACCAAAAATACCTACAACCGGAGTTTTAACCGACTGCGCCATGTGAAGCAAACCTGTGTCGTTACTGACAAGAACCTTGCAAAAAGAAAGCACCGCCGCCGATTGCCCTATCGAAAAAATTCCGCTTGCATTTAATACCTTTCCGTTTATTTTGCCTGCAATGTGTTCGCACAATTCTTTTTCGCCTTTGCCTCCCATTAAAACCACACAGTCGAATTTGTTAGTCAATAAATCGTTGGCTAACGCAATATAATATTCGGGTAACCATCTTTTGTTATCCCAATATGCACCCGGAGCCAATGCCAAACAACGACTTTGCGAAGCTCCGTTTTCTTCAAACCATTTGCTTACCTTATCAATATTGCTTTTGCTCGGAAACATCTCAGTTCCCAAACCATCGTATTTTACACTTAGTTTTTCAACTGCCTTAAAATATCTTTGGTAAACAGGTACAACCGACTTGCCATACAAATTTATTTTAAACTTTATGAGCATAAATCTTTTTACAACATGCTTCGAATATTTCCATTTGTATTTGGCAGGCACTTTTAATCTGAGCGTTAAGCTGCGTATATTCTTCTGAATATCAATAATATGAGAATAATTATTGTTTTTTAGTTCCGAAATAAGGTTTTTTAATTCGTTTTTATTGTCGGAATTATAGAAGAACAGACTGTTTATGTGCGGATTGCCTTCTAAGACTTCAGCGAATTGTTTTTTCACCACAAAATCTATAATACAATCGGGGTATGCCTTTCTTAAACAGCGAACTAAAGCCGTAGTAAGAATAACATCGCCCATAGAACTAAACCTTATTATCAGAAAACGTTTTTGCACTATTTTTGTATTAAATTTACTCGTGTAAAAGTAATATTATTTTAAAACTTTGTAATAATTAATTGCAAAACAGATAATGCGTTTTTTTGAAGTAAAAAAACTACCTTTGCAAAAACAGTTTCATTGATGGAAAATATTTTGAAAAACGATAAGGTAACGTACCTAACACCGGCAGAAGAAAAAATTATGTTTGCGCTGTGGAATCTAAAAAATGCCGCCGTAAATGACATATTACCTTTCTACTCTGAGCCAAAACCGGCGTACACAACCGTATCGACTTTAATCAGAATATTGGAAAAGAAAAAAATTGTTTCGCATCAAAAAGAAGGTAAAACTCATATTTATTTTCCGCTGATTGATAAAAACGATTACATAATTTCAAAAATCAACCATATAATTAATAACAACTTCGACGAATCTGTCGATGATTTTCTGAATTTCTTGATGAAATCAGGAATATTACCACAAAAAGCAATAGACAATTTGTGTGAAGAATATTCGACGGAGAAACCGAAACCAAAAAAGAAGAAGAAAAAGAAAAAAAAGAAATAAACAAATGAAAGAAACAGTAGTATCGGGCATCAGACCCACAGGCAACTTACATCTGGGAAATTACTTCGGAGCAATGAAAAATTTTGTAGAAATGCAAAATGCAAACAATTGTTACTTTTTCATAGCCGATTATCATTCGCTAACAACTCACCCAACTCCATCAGACCTACACGGAAACGTGAAACAAGTGCTAGCCGAATATTTGGCTTGCGGTTTAGATCCCGAAAAATCGACCATTTACCTACAAAGCGACTTACCCGAAACTGCCGAGTTGTACCTGTTTTTGAACATGATTGCCTACATGGGCGAACTTGAACGCTGCACTTCTTTTAAAGATAAAATCAGACAAAACCCCGACAATATTAATGCCGGACTACTTACCTATCCTACGCTTATGGCTGCCGATATTATAATTCATAATGCCCATAAAGTCCCTGTAGGAAAAGACCAAGAACAGCATTTGGAAATGACACGCACATTCGCCAACAGGTTTAACAGACTGTACAATGTTGAATATTTTCGCGAACCTATTGCTTATAACTTTGGCAAGCAGTTAGTTAAAGTTCCGGGATTAGACGGCAGCACAAAGATGGGTAAAAGCGAAGGCGAAGGCAACGCCATATTTTTATTCGACGAGCCCGAAGTTATACGCAAAAAAATAATGAGAGCCGTTACCGATGCAGGTCCTACAACGCCAAATCAGGAAAAGCCACAGCCAATAGAAAACATCTTCAACCTGATGAAACTTTTATCCGACGAAAGTACTTACCAGCACTTTAACGATGCGTACAACAATTGTACAATCAGATACGGGGATATGAAAAAGCAACTTGCCGAAGATGCTATTAAATTTACAACTCCGTTCAGAGAAAAAATTAACGAACACTTAAACGATAACGATTACTTGAAAAAAGTAGCTCAAATGGGAAAAGAAAAAGCCCACCAAAGTGCAAGTAAAACAATAAAAGACGTGAGAGAAATTATAGGTTTCAAGGATTTTTAATTGTCGCTTTTAACCAACATCAAAAAATCATCTTCTAAATAAATATAACCGTACTCGTACACAAAAAAGTACGTTCCTTTTTTGGTGATAAGATTGTGTGTAAAATAGTTGAAATTAAAACCCTTATCAGCAAGTTTTTGTTTAGTGATGGTTTTGGTTTTGCCGTCGGCGACTAAACTTGCGAGCATTCGCCTGTTTCTTCGTAAAATATTATTAATGTTTCTGACTAAGTTTGTACTATCCCTGTTGAGCCTGTTGTTGTAGTTATTTCGGCATAAATCGGAACAAAACTTCTTGTCGCGTCTTCCAACAAGCGGTTCGCCACAATCTAAGCACTTTTTTACATCATCAGTCATAACAACATAAGCAAATCAAACTAAAAATATTTTAAAAGGGACAACATTCCATTTCTCTGGCTCTAGCTCCGCCACTGTAACTCGGAGTTGCACTTCTACCACCGCCGGAGAAGAAACTGAATTGGTCGAACTCGTACACCAATGATATTTCGTGAGCATTTTTGCCTGCTTCTTTTAGGTCGCTGGTTATCATGTCGTACGAATACATAATCCTTAAACGCGAATCGTCGCTAAACGGAACATTAACTCCTACACTAAAAATAACATCATTGGTTTTAAAAATATTAACGTTCTGATTACGAAACCACGCCCCCAAATATATCGACGACTTATAAATATTAAGACCTACCGTATAGGTAGAAAAATCGCTTTGTTTTTCGTAGATAAATGCCGGATTTAATTTCAAGTTGCTGTATGATGAGCTTGCTCTGTAGGTAGAAACACGTCCTTGGTTGATATCAACAACCACATCGGTAGTTAGCACTAACTTATTAGGCAAATTGCTTGCTGCCAAGCCTACAAACGACTGATTGGGTCGGAAAACATGCTGTACGGCAGCGCCGACAGTAACCTGAACATTGGCAGCATGTCCATCGGTATTAACATATCTGTAAACACCGCCAACGCCAAAATCGGGGTACATTACTTTATTTGTTTCGGGTCGCGGAAAATCGGTTTGATAAATTCTACCAAAACGCGGATGCAGCTCGTCGCCGAAAACCATATCATCCCAATTAATCATAAGTTGCGAAAACGAAACCAAAACTCCAACTTGTGCAACCATATTGTCATATATAGGAACTCTGGCTGCAGTAGCAAGTCCTATGTTGGTGGTTTTTATTTTTCCTACACCTGCTTGGTCGCTATTTACAACCAATCCGAAACCGCCGCTACCCGGAATTGCTCGCTCTGCAAAATCGGCTGTAAAGCTAAGTGTTTTGTAAGGAGTAGCCAAACCCGTCCATTGTGTACGATAGTTAGCTCTAGCACGCATACCCGGATTTAAACCTACGTAGCCTGGATTACTGTACACAGGATTATTGTAAAATTGCGAAAAAATAGGGTCTTGAGCATTCAAAGATGTTGAAATAGCTACAGTAAACGATAGTATAAACACTATTGCCAAACTTGTTTTAGAAAATATTCTTGCCATCACAAAAATGATTTAATTACATCAAAAACTGATTAAAGAGCATAAAAGTACAAAATTTTTAATACTGCCGTCAAATTTAATAAATATTTATTAAAACAATATAGCTATTTTGTATCTTTGTATGGTAAAAATAAGAATTATGCGAGAACTACTATTAAATATTTTAAATTTAATTGATTTAACTACCTTAGAAGGTACAGATAACGAATCGCGTGTTGCAAATTTGTGCGAACAAGCCATATCTTTCAAAAAAAACAACTTAGCATAT
This sequence comes from Lentimicrobiaceae bacterium, assembly GCA_028697555.1. Taxonomy (NCBI): domain Bacteria; kingdom Pseudomonadati; phylum Bacteroidota; class Bacteroidia; order Bacteroidales; family Lentimicrobiaceae; species Lentimicrobiaceae bacterium. The sequence goes on from JAQVEX010000031.1 coordinate 6,746, forward strand.
CCGGCTGCAGTGTGTGTTTATCCGGTATTTGTCAGACAGGCAAAAAGAATTTTAAGAAACACTCCTGTTCAGGTTGCCTGTGTTGCCGGTGGTTTCCCTTCGGGACAAATGCCTTTGAATTTGCGACTAAAAGAAGTCAAATATGCCATTAAAAAAGGTGCCGACGAAGTTGATATGGTTATTTCGAGAGGTAAATTTTTGGAAGGTGATTACAATTTTATCAGAAAAGAAATTTCGAAAACAAAACGTGCTTGCAGAGATAAACACTTAAAAGTTATTTTGGAAACCGGCGAACTCAAAAACAACGAAAATATTAGGTTAGCTTCAACTATCGCCATAGAATCAGGAGCCGATTTTATTAAAACTTCGACAGGCAAAATTAGTCCTGCAGCTACTTTAGAAGCTGCCGAAGTTATGCTTAATGTTATAAAAAAACATTATGATGAAACCGGTATAATGATAGGTTTTAAACCTGCCGGCGGAATATCCGAAATTGAAGATGCAATTGCCTACTACAACTTAGTGGATAAAATATTGGGCAAAGCTTGGCTTAATAACAAATATTTTAGGTTTGGCGCTAGCAGATTGGCTGCAAAAATTTCGGACAAATTATTGTAATTATCACAAATTGACTAATTTTGGACTTTAATTACTTTTAATATTTAATAACCTTAAAAATATAAATATGAAAACTTTTGGCAAACTAACCCTAATCGGAATATTAGCTATGTTTTTATTCTCGGCTTGCGAACCCGACGAAGACGACACAACTCTTGATGCAAGAGACAAATACGTAGGACAATGGCATTTTTACGAATATAGTAAAAGTGCTTTAAACCAAAGTTACATTGTGGTAATTAGTAAAGATGCTACCGACGAAAACGCTTTAGATTTAGCAAATTTAGGAAATCCCGGTATTGAAAATATATCAAGCAGAGGCGTTTTGGTTGGTAATAAAATAGTAGTACACCCGCAACCTTTACCAAACAACTGGGAAATTGAAGGCGAAGGTTCCATGAGTAATGTGTCAAATACGCAAATGCAATGGCAGTACACTATTACAGCCGGTGGAAACCGAATGTCTTACAATATAACAGCAACTAAACAATAATAAATATTTAAAATTTTAAAACAATGAAAAAAATTACAATTTTAACACTAATCCTAACAGTAGCTTTAGTATCATGTAAAAATACAGGAAAAGTTACTAAAGACGAAAGCGAAACAAAAGTTTACTACGAAATAGAAAATCTTTTGGCTGAGGCAGCCGATATGGTTGACCAAAATGTTGCAGTACAAGGTACTGTTACTCACACATGTAGCCACAGTGGCAGAAGATGCTTTATAGAAGGCAATACACCTAACTTAACAATTCGTGTTGAAGCCGGTGAAACTATTGGTAGCTTTGATGCCGACTTGGTTGGTACTCAAATTTTAGTTAAAGGTATTCTCAAAGAAACCAGAATCCCTGCTGCCGACATTGATAAACAAGAACAAGACCTTTTGACCAAACAAGGTGAAGCTGAAAAAGAACATAACGAAGAAGGTCGTCACGATTGTGAAAACGAACTTAATAATATTGTTAAAATGAGAGAGTGGATGAAGGAAAATAACAAAGATTATTATGCTACTTATTATATAGAAGGAGTTGAGTATTCAAAAGTTGAGATAGAACAAGCTGAAGGAGAGCAAATTAAAGACGAACAAGTTGAAGAATAAAATAATTAAATGGACTAGAATTATCCACCGTGATTTGGGATATTTCATGGTGGGTATTTCTCTTATTTATGGATTTTCCGGAATATTGCTAAATCATATAGACGGAAACGATCCTGCTTTTAAAATTAGGACAAACAGTTTTAAAATAGCACCAAATCTTAGTGCTGACGAACTAACTGTCCAATGGAGCGAATTATCCGACGTTCCTACTCTCAATAGAGCTGTTGCTAACCAAAACAACGATAATATTAAACTTTATGTTAAGGGTGGGATTGGAAACTATTTGCCTGCCGACGGCTCAGTTTCTTATCAAACCAAAACCAAAAAACCTATAGCATACGCTATTAATAAGTTGCATTACAATCGTGTTAATTACTGGACTTGGTTTGGCGACTTCTTTGCCATATCTCTGATATTTTTTGCACTCTCCGGATTAATTATGGTTAGAGGCAAAAATAGCTTTAAGGGAAGAGGTAAATGGTTTGTAATTGCCGGACTTTTAATTCCTATTGCTTATTTACTTTTAGGGTAATTTTTTGTTGCGGGTTGCGGGTTGCGTGTTACGGGGTTAATTGTTAATTCCTAATTGCTAATTGCCAAGAGCTAACGGCTAAAAGCTAAAAGTAAATTTAATCCCCAAAGTACCTATAAAAAAACCATTTTTCATACCTTTGTAAAATATAAAGTTGTGATAAACGACTTTAAACTGTAATTTTATTGACTCATGAAAAAAGTATATTTATTAGACGCAATGGCTCTGATATACAGGGCTTATTTTGCATTACAACGTTCGCCGCGTGTTACTTCCTACGGCTTGAACACATCGGCAGTGATGGGATTTGCAAATACTTTATACGATATAATTAAAAACGAAAACCCAACTCACATCGGCGTTGCATTCGATTCGTATGCACCAACCTTGCGGCACGAAAGTTTTGAAGATTACAAAGCCAACCGCGAGGCAATGCCCGAAGATATTGCTACTTCAATTCCTTATATTAAAGAGTTAATCTCTGCATTTAATATCCCTATTTTAGAGTTGGAAGGCTACGAAGCCGACGATATTATCGGTACTTTGGCAAAAGAAGCTGAGAAAAAAGGTTTTACAACTTACATGGTTACACCCGACAAGGATTTCGGACAATTGGTTTCGGAAAATATTTTTATTTACAAACCCGGATACAAAGGTGGAAAACCCGAAATTATGGGAGTGCCTGAAGTTTGCAATAAATTTGGTGTAAAAAATCCCTTGCAAGTTATAGACATGTTGGGGATAATGGGTGATAAATCGGATAATATACCCGGAATTTTCGGCATAGGCGAGGTTGGTGCTAAAAAACTACTTGAACAGTTCGATTCGGTAGAAAATCTTTTAAACAACACTGATAAAATTGCAAGTAAAAGTACAAGAGAAAAAGTTATCAACGGTGCCAATGATGCAGTTATGTCAAAACAACTTGCAACTATTATTTTAGATGTACCTATTGATTTTGACGAAGAATCTCTGAAACTCACAGAGCCGAATATTCCTGTTCTAAAAGAATTTTTGGATAAGTTGGAAATGAGAACTTTTGCCAAAAGGGTTTTCACCGACTTGTCGCTTATTGCATCTGAAAAAACTACCGACGACAAAGACAAAGATAAAGTAAGCGCACAAAGTAGCAACGTTCAATTAGATTTGTTTTCTGAAGCTAATATTGCCGAAATGGAAAGTTTGTACAACAATATTAACAATACAAATCATGAATACGTGCTGATTAACACCGAAGCTGAAACGGATAAATTAGTCGATTTGCTTAGCAAGAGCAAACAATTTTGTTTCGACGCCGAAACCACAAGTTTAGATACCGCCGAAGCCGAATTGGTTGGTATTGCTTTTGCCACCGAGCCTTATAAGGCATACTATCTAAACATACCGCCAAATAGAGAATACGCAAACAAAATAGTAAGCAAACTAAAGCCTGTTTTTGAAAATAAAAATATTTTGAAGATTGGTCAGAACCTGAAATACGATATTGCTGTTTTGCGAAACTACAACATAAAAGTTGCCGGAATATATTTCGACACAATGATAGCACACTACATCATCGAACCTGAGAGCAGGCACAATATGGATAGTATGGCGTTAAGCTATCTGAATTACCAAACTATCAATATAGAATCAATAATAGGCAAAAGGGGTAAAAATCAGAAGAGTATGAGAGATATTGCTCCCGAAATTGTTAAGGATTACGCTTGCGAAGATGCCGACATTACACTCAGGCTGAAAAATGTGCTGTCTAAAGAAATTGATACCGACAAAATGAAAAACGTTTTCCACAATATAGAAATGCCTTTGGTTGAAGTGCTGGAAAACATGGAAAACAACGGTGTTAGAATTGATACCGACACTTTGAATGATTATTCGGAAGTTTTGGGTAAGCAAATAGATACCATACAAGACAATATTTGGAATCACGCTGGAACAAATTTCAACATCTCATCGCCAAAGCAATTGGGAGAAGTTTTGTTTGACAAAATGAAAATTATTTCAAATCCGAAAAGAACCAAAACCAAACAATATCAAACAGGCGAAGATGTTTTAGTTAAATTGATAGATAAGCACCCTATTATCAGCGAGATACTTGAATATAGGTCGCTGACAAAACTAAAATCGACTTACGTTGATAGTTTTCCGCAACTTATAAATCCTAAAACCGGATTGATACACACAAGCTACAATCAGGCTGTAACAGCCACAGGCAGATTGAGTTCTACAAATCCGAATTTGCAAAATATACCTATACGTACCAGTGAAGGCAAAGAAATAAGAAGAGCATTTATACCTCGAAGTTCGGAATATACGCTTTTGTCAGCCGACTACTCGCAAATAGAATTAAGGATAATAGCTTCTATTAGCAACGACAGTAATATGATTAACGCTTTTAATTCCAAACAGGATATACACGCTGCCACTGCTGCCCGTATATACAAGACCAATATAGAATATGTTACAAGCGACATGAGACGAAACGCAAAATCGGTTAATTTTGGAATTATTTACGGTATGTCAGCTTTTGGATTGGCTGAACAACTGTCTATTCCGCGAAAAGAAGCCGCCGAAATAATCGATAATTACTTTTTGTCATTCCCAAAAATAAAAGAGTATATCAACAATATCATAGATTTTGCTAAAAAGAACGAATACGTGGAAACGCTTTTAGGTCGCAGGCGCTATATTCGCGATATAAATTCAGCCAATGCCGTTGTTAGGGGTTACGCCGAAAGAAACGCCATAAACGCTCCTATACAAGGCACAGCCGCCGATATGATTAAAATTGCTATGGTCGATATTTATAATGAGCTGAAAAAACAAAACCTAAAAACGCTTATGACAATGCAAGTCCACGACGAACTTGTTTTCGACGTGTTTATTCCTGAACTCGACACTGTAAAAAGTATAGTTAAAGACAAAATGGAATCGGCTCTGAAACTAAATGTTCCCGTAGTTATCGACATGAACACAGGCGACAATTGGTTGGAGGCGCATTAGTGTAAAAAAGCTGCAGGCTTTTTTTAGCCATTAGCTCTTGGCTGTTAGCCGTTGGCAATTGTCGGTGTGTAACCTATTTAGTACAGCTAAGAGCCAACGGCTAAAAGCTATTTATAAATGATTTTTAAACCTAACAGGTTTTTGAAACCTGTTAGGTTTTTTACATAGGTTTTTTACAAATCTCCCAGGCGACAATTGGTTGGAGGCGCATTAGTGTAAAAAAGGTTGCGTTGTACGCACCTTTTTTAGCCATTGGCTGTGGTTGTTCCCCAATAGCCAACGGTTAAAAGCTAAAGACTAAATGGTTTTTAAACCTAACAGGTTTTTGAAACCTGTTAGGTTTTTACAAATCTCCCACATCTTCAACATCATCCAAAAAGTTCAATACGTTTATATCATGCCAATATTCAAAATTTTCCTTGTCGCCAAACAAACTTAATACATATTCCCTTTCAACTGAAGATGACTTCTCAGAAATATAGGCTTGATACGATGAATAGCGATACTTTTTATAATCATCAGTAAATAAGTGCTTCACAGGATTTAAATGTACATAGGCAATTAACTGAATTAAATATTTTTCATCTTCTATTCGTTTTCGATGTAGATGTTTTTGAAAAAGACTTCCCGTCCTGTTATATTTTTTATTTACAGCTTTAGTATAAGCATTAAAAAAATGAGAAAAAGGAAGATATGGTTTTGTTTGATATTTTTCTTCTAATTGATCGTAATCTTTAATTTTTATCACTAAATGAAAATGATTTTTTAATAGACAATAAGCATATATATCTGCTATTGGCAACAGATATTTTTTCAGCAACTCTAAAAAATAACGATAATTCTCCTCTTCAAAGAAAATATTTTCTTTATTATTTCCTCTATTAAAAACGTGATAAACAACACCGGGTTCAAAAAAGTCTTGTCGCATAAACCATATTTTTACTATAAAAAAACCTAACAGCCAAAGGCTAAAGGCTATTTATAAATAATTTTTAAACCTAACAGGTTTTTGAAACCTGTTAGGTTTGTTTCACATTAATGGAAAAAGGTTCGTGATACGCACCTTTTTCAGCCAACGGCTATTTATAATTTCAAACCGCCTTACTTTATCGTTCGCAACAATTCTTACGCTTTATCCAATGCCTGAACAAGGTCGGCTAGAATATCGTCGTAGTCTTCTATTCCTACCGAAAATCTTACCATACCGTCAGTAATTCCTGCACTTAATCTACCTTCTTTACTCATTTTTGAGTGTGTCATTGATGCCGGATGTTGTATCAAAGTTTCAACTCCACCCAACGAAACAGCAAGCAGGGCTAACTGAACGGAATTCATCATTCTTTTACCTGCCTCTATTCCACCTTTTAAACCGAATGACATCATGGTTCCAGGTCCACGCATCTGCTTCTTAACCAATTCGTATTGCGGATGGCTCTTCAAGCCTGGATATTTCACCCATTCTACTTTTGGGTGGTTTTCTAAGAATTCAGCTATTTTAATCGCCGATTTTTGAGCTTGCTCTACACGAATGCTAAGAGTTTTTAAGCCTCTAATAACCATATAGGCTTGGTGCGGATCCATATTGAAACCCATACTTACCATAGTTGAACGTAATTTTGTATAAAGCGATTTTTCCTTAGCAATAACAATACCGCCAACTATATCGGCATGACCGTTTAAAAATTTTGTTATAGAATGTAAAACAACATCTGCACCCAAATCAAGTGGATTTTGCAAATACGGACTGCAAAATGTATTATCAACAGCCAAAATAATATTATGTTTTTTAGCCAATTGCGAACATGCTTTTAAGTCGGAGACTTCCATTGTCGGATTTGCAGGCGTTTCAACGTAAAGTAATTTAGTGTTTGGCTTGATAGCAGCTTCAACTTCGTTGATATTTGCAGTGTTAACAAAAGTAGATTCAACGCCGTATTTAGCGTAGTATGTTTCTAAAATAACTCTACTTGGTCCGTACACCGCCGATGAACAAATAACGTGAGAGCCTTTTTCCAAGAAAGTCCCGTAAACCACGTTAACAGCACCCATACCCGAACTTGTAGCTATACCTCCAAAACCGTTTTCTATATCTGCTACCAAGTCTTCTAAAGCTTTTACTGTAGGATTGCCTATTCGGGTGTATATGTAACCGTCGCATTCGCCTGCAAAGCAAGCCGCTCCATGGTCGGCGCTCTTAAACCTAAAAGTTGATGTTTGATAAATTGGAACAGTAGCACTTCCGTAAGGTTCGTCGAAAGCTCCACTATGTATTAATTTTGAATCGAATTTTAATTTTTTTGAATCACTCATTGTATGTTATTTATATTAATTTTTTATTGAATTATGCAAAGTTACTTTTAATGGCTTAAAATAAGCTATTATTTCACCAAAATTTTATTATTTATTGTTTTCAGAAGTTATTTCCTTAGCCAAGGCAATTTTGTTTTTCTTATTAATGAATTTCCGCTGCTCGTAGTAGGACGGAATACGCCTGACGATAAGGCTTTTATCTCTTCAATAGTGTAAAACGCCGAAGGATAATAATCGTGCAGTATGCTGATAAAGCCTTCTACTTCTTTACGTCTAATTATTGAGAAAACAACCTTTAAATCGCCACCTTTTGAACCTTTTGCATCAACAATGGTAATACCGTAGTTTGCTTCCTTTACTTTGTTTATAAACTCTTCATTGTCGCCTTGCAAAAAGGTTCTAACAATCACATTGCCGAGTGCTATGCGCTCTTCCATTAGCATACCTATATAATTTCCGGCAGCAAAACCTGCACCGTAGGCAATGTAGCACAACCAATTGTCAAGATGCTGCATAATTTGAGCCACAGCTATCAACCAAATAATAACTTCAAAAAATCCAATTACAGGTGCTATTCGTTTCATTCCTTTTGAAACAAATATAAGCCTCAACGTTCCTATACTTACGTCGGCTACTCGGGCTAAAAAAATTAAAAGTGGCAACACTATCCATGTGAACCACCACACGTCTGTTGTTAATACTGAAAGTAGCATGATTAATACGTTTTAATTAATTCTATATTGCAATCAAAATTATTATATTTCTGAAAACAAACGGCTTATACTGCCAAATAATAATTATTTTTAACTAATTACAAAACCGAAATCTATCAGTTGTTGCCAGAATTTAGGGTAAGATTTGTTAACCACGTCGGGATTATCGATTTTAAGTTTATATCCGGCTAATGCCAACGGCGCTATAGACATAGCCATTCTGTGATCTTGGTAGGTTTTTATTTCATAAAATTCGGTTTTGTCTATTTTACTATCATCAATTGTAGAAATAATTAAATCGCCGTCGATTATTTTTATATCGAACCCTAATTTTTCCAACTCCGTGTAAATAGCTTCCAAACGGTTGGTTTCTTTATATTGCAAGGTACTAAGTCCGGTAAGTTTTGCCGAAATGTTTTTAGCGCAGCAAGTTACAGCAATAGATTGCAATATATCGGGGTTTGAGATAAAATCGAAATAAAATTTCGGATTGCAGCTTCCTTCATTTTCTAAAATAATTCCATCTTTATTTTGTGTGGTTTTTACTCCTAATCTGCTGTACAAAACGGGTAAAACCGAATCGGCTTGCAGACTGTTTACACTCAAATCGGAGAGCAAGACTTTGGCGTTGGGCATCAAACTTGCAATTTGATACCAATACGCAGCCGCAGTCCAATCTGGCTCAACAGCTTTGGGACAATCGTTGTTAAAACCTTGTTGGATAATTATTTTCTTATCTTTTATCACAACCTCAGCTCCTGCTTGCTTGAGAGCATCTTGCGTTAAAAATATATACGGCTCGGAAACTGTTTCGTTGGACAGCAAAATTGTGAGTCCGCCAGCAATTACAGGTGCAATAAGCATCATAGCACTTACAAACTGACTACTCTTTGTAGCGTCTATTGCAACTTCGCCGCCTTTAAAATTGCTTTTGCCTTTAATAATAAGCGGTACGAAATTGTCGTTTTCAGCGTATTTTATATCAGCTCCAAGACTCAACAAAGCATCTACCAAAGGCTTTATCGGTCGTTGTTGCATACGCTCAGTGCCGGTCAGATACCAGTTCCCGGGAGTTATACTTAAAACAGCAGTCAGAAATCGTAATGTTGTGCCTGCATCTTGAGCATCAATTGTTATTGGAGTTGACAAGTTTTTGTTTTCGGATATTAACTTTAACAACTTTTGCAAAAGTACTGTATCGTTGGCATCCGAATAATTAATATCAAAAGCTTTACCCGACAAATACTGCAATACAAGCAAACGATTAGATATACTTTTGCTTAAAGGCAAATTTACCTTAAATATGCTTTTGTTATTGCTTGGTATTTTACAATCGGATATTTGCATAAAGTTTGCTTAATTTGATTTTAACGTTATTAAAGTAATTTCTGATGCTATTCCCAATCTGAATGGAAAAGCAACCGTCCCTAATCCTCTATTAACGTACAAACTTTGCTTATTATTGTCGTTGTTGGTTGAGTACAAGCCCGCCCATTGCTCGAACATAAACTGTGCCGGACTAAATCTTACTTTTCCTTTTTCGAAACCCATTTGCATGGCGTGAGTATGTCCCGAAAGCGTGAGATTAATGTCTTTGTGATTTTCGGTTATTACATTTTGCCAATGGTGTGGGTCGTGAGAAAGCAAAATTTTAAACGGAACTTTTTCTGCTCCTTTGTTTGCCAATTCTACATCTCCGTACTTACCCCAACGATCGACTTTGCTCCAGTTTTCAACTCCCAACAAGGCTATACTGTCGTTTTGCTTACGCAAAATAGCATTTGAGTTGTTGAGCAATTTCCAATTCACTCTTTTGTAAAAATCGGCTAAAAGCTCGCTCTGACTCGGAGTAGTATCTGTTTTGCTATTATTATAGTAATCGTAGTCGTGGTTGCCCAACACCGAATATACTCCATGTTCGGCTTTTATCTGTTTCATCATGTCTTCAAAAGGGTACGCTTCGCTTGCTTTCTCGTTAACCAAATCGCCTGTAAAAACAACCAAATCGGGTTTTAAAGAATTTATTTTGTCAACAGCTTTCTGAAATAATTCTGCTTTATACCAACTACCAAAATGAATATCCGATAAATGAACAATTTTAAAATCGTTGAATGAATCGGGAATTCCTTCATCGTGATAGTTTACTTCATGAATTTTAAAATCGTAAGTCCATTTAAAACAACTAATAATAACAAAAGTTACTATTAACATAGCCGATATTGCACCCATAATTGTGAAGATTTTATATGTTTTTGAAAACGTTTCTGATTTTTTATTGAATAATTTTCCGCAAACCCTAATAATGATTGAAATAACCTCTCCCAAAAGCATGAAAGACAATAAAACCAACTTCGATATTACCAATATCATCATTAAACCGGGAACATATATCCTAAAAAAGGTGTTCCAATCTTCAATAGGCGTAATGCTCGAAATTATAGCAACTAAATAAATGAAAAATAGCGGAAGAAAATAAATTGTTATAAGCCAAAACTGTTTGCGTATAAAGAACTTGAAGGTTTTTATAAAAGTGCCCAAAAGCAAAAAATCGACAAGTAAGAAAACAACAAAAAACCAATACTTACTCGAATGGACACCTATTACATTCTTGCCAACTAACAAACCTAAAATAGCTGTAACGCAAAAAATAATAATTAAGGCAACGGCTCCCTTTTTAGTGATTACACGTCGGTTTTCGCTTATATTTCCAATCATATAAAATTTTAACACGGCAAAAGTAATTACTTATTATTAACTTAATGATAAATGAATATTAGAAAATGTTGTTATCCGATAAATATCTTCATATTGGCTTTTAGCTCTTGGCTGTTAGCCTTTGGCTGGTAAAGTTAGAAATTAGAAATCACAGCTCGCACGCTTTCGCAAAGCGTGTGTTACGAACATTGACTTTTAAAGTTTCTATTTTTTTATATGTTCTTTTGTGTTATTTCGTTCCGTATTAATTTTTAAGGTACTCAATGCTCTCGAACCGTTTATACGGTTCTCGGGTGATACAAAAGAACCAAAAAATCAAGGCTGACATTTCTTTTCTGAATTGCGTTCTCATAAATCCTAAGTTCGTGCGGGTGATTTCCGAGCAAGCTCGGAACTTCCCGTTCTCACTAAGGATTTATTTCGAACTACATTCAGAAGAAATGTATGCCCTCCTTTTAAAGTAATATGTCTTGCTATTGTAATTTCTTTTCACGATAGATAATAAACACGAAAAAGAGCGAAGTTAATTTATTACAAAACAGCTAAATTTGAATTGATATTGGCTGTTGGCTTTTGGCTGAGTTTAGCTAATAGCAATGGCTAACGGCTAAAAGCCTCGCAACACGCAACACGCTACACCCATTTCAAGATTTTATCGAACAGTAATAATTATAAAATGTTTGTGCTATAATTTTTTACTGTAACATTTTCAGGATAATAAACTTTGTTTTACTTACAAATATTATTTTTCTTTGTAAAAAATTAATCTATGAATTTGAGTTACAAAATTAGCAACTATATAATCCCAAAGCCTTTAAACTATACCGAAAGCGAAGATGTTTTCGATTTTGGAAATAATCCTTTAACAACTTTTATTTCGGAAGAAGCAAATAGTATTATCGATAAAAGTTTTTTCGATACGATTAGCAATTTTTTGCCTATAAAAAAGGGAAACGAAACCAATTCAATATTATATTTACACGCCAACAGCGGTTTAGACCCTAATCCTGAAGAATATGAATTGAAAATTGAACCAAACAAGATAAGTCTAACCGCGAAAAGCCATTCGGGTTTTTTATATGGTATGGTAACTTTATCGCAATTGTACTTGCAACAAAAGTATTTGCAAAAAGAAGTGCATTGTTGCACCATCAGCGATAAGCCTGAGTTTAAATGGAGAGGAATAATGTTAGATGTGGTCAGGCATATGTTACCCATCGATTACATAAAACAATTTATTGACTTGATGAACTACTACAAGCTCAACTCGTTGCACTTGCACCTCACCGACGACCAAGGTTGGCGAATTGAAATAAAACAATATCCGAACCTTACAAAAATAGGCTCGTGGCGAAAAGAAACGCTTGTAGGTTGGCAATTGGGTTACAAATCGGAAGAAGATTTTTTGTTTGATAACAAGCCATACGGCGGATACTACACTCAAGAGCAACTAAAAGATTTGGTTGAATATGCGAAAGCAAGAAATATAAATATTGTTCCCGAAATTGAAATGCCCGGGCATGCAACAGCGCTGCTTGCAGCCTATCCGGAGCTGGCTTGCAATAAAAAACTAAATATTGAAACGGCTACGTATTGGGGAATTTTTGACGATATTATTTGTCCGACAGATGAAGCCATTGCTTTTATGAAAAATGTATTAGATGAAGTCTGCGATATTTTCCAAAGTAAATATATTCATATTGGTGGCGACGAAGTCCCAAAAACCAATTGGAAAAATTGCGATTTCGTTAAACAACTGATGAAAAAACACAAGATCACCGATGTAGAAAAGGTGCAAGGCTGGTTTAACCGACAAATTGAAGAGCATCTGAACAAAAAAGGTCGTTTGCTCATTGGCTGGGACGAAATACTCGACGGCGGCATCTCAAACAAAGCCTGCGTTATGTCGTGGCAAGGCGAAAAAGGTGGAATTAGAGCTGCAAACTCGGGTAATTATGTTGTAATGTCGCCGGGAAATCACTCGCTTTATTGGGATTATAAATATGATAACGATTATTGCCCGAAAAACATCGGCAGAAACGACAATAGCGCTCCAACAAATAAGCTGTACGAATATTATCCCATTCCCGACGAAATTGACAATGATAAAAAGCACTTTATCTTAGGAGTACAAGCTAATATTTGGTCGGAGTATATTTTAAATCCCGAGCAACACCAATACCTTGCTTTTCCACGAATGTTTGCCTTAGCTGAAATAGCTTGGTCGGAGAAAGAAAGCAAAAATTGGACAGACTTTGTTGTTCGCAACACTTTGCATTACCGTATTATTGATAGACTCAATTTCAATTATCACATATTTGAGCCTATTCTAAAAAAAATAAATGAAAAATTTTATTTGTATTCGTGTGTACCAAATTCAACAATTTACTACACAACTGACGGCTGTATTCCGAGTGATAAATCACTCAAGTACAACAACTTCCCCATTGATGAAAATACGCTTAAACTAATTACAGCAAGGACTTTTGTAGAAGACAAAAGCAGCAAACCTGTGAATTTTTAAGATTTATTTATAACATTTTTGCTATAAATTCGTTATTATAGTCGTATTAACTATAAATCTATTTACTATGATGACAAAAAAATTTTTTAAACCTTTTGTGTTTGCTCTAACCGTTTTATTGTTTATTTCCGTATCTTGTACGAAAGACAATAAAAATGAACTTCCTAACGAGATTAAAACGTACGTTACAACACACTTTCCTAAGAAAAACATTGTAAGCTACGAAAAAGTTACTAACGATGTTAAAATTAACTACCACGTTAAACTTGAAGACGAAATCGACTTGTACTTTGGTAATGCTAATAATATAGTTCAAATCAAATCTGACGATTATAAGTTACCATACTCTATTTTCGACCAAAATATCCTTGACTACATTGCTCAAAATTATCCTTTCAATTATATCACCGATTGGGAACTCGACGACGATAAGTATGAAGTTGAGTTGGACAACGGAATTGAATTGGAATTCGACTTGCAAGGTAATTTTATACGTTCGGAAAATGAAGATGATGTCGTTTTGCAGCCTTCAGACTTGCCACAAGAAATACTCGACTACATAAACACATATTTCGGCGATGCCACCATTTTAAAAGTCGTTAAAGACGAAGATGATGACGAAGTTGATATTTTGCTATCCAACAGAATAAAATTGACTTTCTGCTGGAGTCAAAAAAATATAATTGAGATTATTTCCGACCGTCAGATTCCCGACGAAGTTCTTCCTGTAGCTATCGTTGAGTACGTAAACAACAACTTCCCCAACTATTTTATAGTTGAATGGGAACTTGACGACGACAAGCAAGAAGTTGAACTTAACAACGGTATTGAATTGGAGTTTGACCTGCAAGGCAATTTTTTAAGTTTAGACGATGGCGACGATGATATTATTATACCGTACAACGACCTTCCTAATGATATTAAAACATATTTAACTACCCACTTCCCTAACAACAACTTTAAACACGCATTTAAAGATGATGACGACCATGAAATTGACGTGTTTTTGGAAGGTGATGTTGAACTTACTTTTGATGTAAACAACAAGGTTATTGAAATTGAGTGCGACAACGGATTGCCAAATAGTGTATTGCAAGCCGCAATTGTAACATATGTAAACACACATTACCCAAACAACCTTATTGTTTCGTGGAAACTTGACGACAACAAACAAGAAGTTGAACTTGACAACGGAGTTGAACTTGTCTTTGACTTAGACGGCAACTTCTTGTACGAAGACTAAGATTAGAAAATTAATGTTTAAAAACAAAAAAGCCCCGCACGTGCGGGGCTTTTTTTGTGTGGTACCGACTGGAGTTGAACCAGTGACCTGCGGATTTTCAGTCCGACGCTCTACCGACTGAGCTACGGTACCAACTATATTTTGGGTTTGCAAAGATACGATTACTTTCTAAATAAACAACTATTTAACAATTAATTTTTTACTGCTAAATATTCTGCCATTAATAACAAAGGTGCATAAATAAACGCCTGAACTTAAATTTTCTATATTTAAATTCGTTTTTTCAGCTGATGTGTCAATATCGCTAACTAACACTTGTTGCCCTAGCATATTGCGAATAATAACTTTTACATTGTTATCGAAAGACGAAAATTTATGTGTAAAACCAATTTTGTTAGTTGCCGGATTTGGATAAGGTCCACTGATTGAAGTTTTAACATCTCTATCGGCAGACAAATCCGTCATTTTAAAATTAACTACAACCTTCGCATTAACCGGCTGCTCTACCGAGGCACTATCGTAAAAAACAATCTCTACCGAGCTTTTACCGGTTTTGCCCATAGGCATGTAATCTAATTTGAATTCTGATAAAATGCTGCCTGCAGTAATAGTGTCTTTTTGGGTAACATTTACAAAACCCGGATAGCAATTAAAACGGTCGCACATTGCAAAAGCTGTACCTTCTACCAACGACAACTCATTTTTTTTCATGTGTACATTATATAAATCGTTACCGGTATTGTTTTTAACCTTAAACGTGTACGTATGAATTGCGTTGTAATCAAGAGATACCACAGTAATATCCTGATTGTTTATTACATTCATCTCGTTATCGTAAATAATTAACGATGAATCATTTGCATGAGCTTTCGACGAATTAAAAGTAGCGTTTGCACTAAGCGTAAACGAAAGTATTGCTAAAGCAAATATAAGTGTAATTTTTTTCATGGCTTTGTTAATTTTATAGCTTTCCTTTTTACAAAAGTAATATTTTATTTTATTTGAATGATGTAAAGCATATTTTTTTTATAATTTTTAGTGTTTTAGCAAAAAATTTATATTTGTAGGCTAATTAATATTTATTAAAATAATTACAAAAACATTTGTTAATCATAAATATAATAACACTATGAAAAAATTTACTTTATTGCTTACTCTCGTAATGAGTGTTCTGATTGCGAGTTCTCAATCGCAACGATTTGTTGTTTTGGAGCACTTTACTAATGCATCGTGCGGACCTTGTGCTGCATATAATCCGACTTTAGCAAACTTGCTAAACAACAATACTTCAAAATGTATATCCATACAATATCACACAAGTTGGCCCGGTGTCGACCCTATGAATGCCCACAACCCTGCCGATGTTAGTGCAAGAGTTGGTTTTTACGGAGTTCAAGGCGTTCCGCATGTTGTTATGGACGGTAATGCTTTTAGCGGAAGCCCTGCATACGTTAACCAAACCATGATAAACAACCGCTATGCTGTTCCTGCTGACTTTGATATAACAATTAATCAGGAACTTAATCAGGCTCAAGATTCAATTTTTATTACTATGCTTGGCGTTGCAACAAAAAATGTGTCGGGCAACTTAGTCGCTCATTGTGCAGTTATTGAAAAATTAATCCAATTCACAACTGCTCCCGGCTATAACGGCGAAAAAGTTTTTCATAATGTTATGAAAAAAATGCTTCCGACAAGTTCAGGAACAGCATTGCCCGATAATATGAGTGTTGGCGATTACTTCATTGTTAGAGCTGCATGGAAATTAGAAAATGTTTACCAAATCAATCAGCTTAGCGTTGTAGGTTTTGTTCAAAATAAAACCGATAAAGCCGTACTTCAAGCTGCTAAAACTTCAACAGATCCCATTACCGCACCGTTCCAACACGACGTCGAAGTCTCCGACCTTTCGGGTATTAACACAAAATATTGCAATCCATCTATTAATCCAACATTCAAACTTCGCAACAATGGTTCCGAAACCGTTACCTCGGTCGTATTTGAATATAAAATTAACGGAGAAGTTATTGGAACTTACGATTATGCAACTTCTTTGGAGTTTTTAGACGAAACTACCGTTACTTTCCCTGTTGAAAATTTTGAAATTTTGAATAACAATACTCTCGAAATTGCAGTTCAATCGGTTAACAACGTTGCCGACCAATACGTGAAAAACAATAATTTAGAAGGAAGTTTCGAAAAAGCTCCTAATGCCACCGGTACCGAAATTAAAATTACCTTAAGAACCGACTCTAAACCGGAAGAAACATCGTGGACAATAACCGACAACAATGGAAATATAGTTGCTACGGGCGAAAACTACACTATTCCAAATAAAACTTATGTGGAAAATGTAACTTTAGAAGCTAACAAATGCTACAGTCTTATGGTTTACGATACCGGAAATAACGGACTATGCTGCGACAATGGTACAGGTTATCTGATTGTTGCTAATGCTAGCGGTGGTACTATTGGTAATGCCAGCAAATTTGGCGATAAACTCGAAATACAATTCTCTACCTACGACCATACCGATATTGAAACAAACTATGCCTCGAAAGTTAGCATTTATCCTAACCCAACTAAAAATATGGTTTACATTAACCTCGATAATAATTTTGGCAGAGCCGATTATCAGCTTATAAATACTCAAGGCAAAGTGCTTAAAAAAGGCACCTTCGAAAATAACAACGGTAGCGTAGATTGTTCCGATGTTCAACAAGGTATTTACTTCTTGAAAATAAATATTGCAAACAAGCAAACTATCGTTGAGAAAATATCGGTAGTGAAATAAATTACTTGCAAATTCTTATATGAAAAAGGCTGTTTGTTGATTACAAGCAGCTTTTTTTATTGTATTTTGTTGCAGAAATTATTATCTTTGTCGTATAACAAAAAAATTATGCCATGAAATCAATTTACATTAAACGAGCATTTTATCCCACAGACTATGCTCTGTATAGAAAAGTTACAGTTAAAACGAGTAGCGGGAAAAAGTACAAATTGGCTCAATTGGAAGAAATCAAAATTGATTGCGAAAATGAGCAATGGATAGAGTTTAAACTAGATTACTTTAAGAGAAGAATAGATTTGAATACGCCTACCGACGATGTTTATATCGCTTTAACTCTTAATTACGAAAGCTATTTCAAATCAATTTTTAAAAACTGTTTGCAAGCCAAAATAATCGATAAAAACACCTACGATAACTTAGAAAGCGATATTGCAAAGGACGACACCAAAAGTTTTGCTAAGCAATTTAAAGTCAAAGATTATATTACTGTTGCGCTGAGCATTATTACAAATCTGTGGATTTTAATTTCTTTAATTTTCAACAAAAATGTTTGCTGTCAACGTAATTTGTTATTTTTGATAATAATATTATCTTTAGTTTCAACCATTACGCTTTTAACTTCTCGGAAAAAATTAACTGTACAAAAATTCAATACAGCAATTATTTCAAGTATAAGTATTGCTATTTTGATTACTGCTTTTTTTGGAAATGTAGTGTTTTTCGGTTCTTGGCTTATGGTACTTATAACGTTACAACTTTTTATTGCGTTCACGGATTAGTTTTCGTTTGTTTTGCAAAAACGAGCAGTTGGTTCGGTGCTACGCACCTTTGTTGTTAACTTAGCCATTGGCTGTTGGCTGTTAGCCATTGGCAATTATCAATTATCAATTATCAATTATCAATTAGTAATGAACAATTAGTAATTATTATTTAACAATTGCTAATTGCACATTGTTAATTGTTAATTGCCCCGCACCACCCATCACCAATCACCAATCACCAATCACCAACCACCATCCACCTACTTCAACTTGTTACGCCTAACCAAAAACGGCATCAAAACCTGTTCTAGGGATTTATTAATATCGGCTTCAACAAAATCTATATCGTATTGCGAGCAACGTAGTTTAAGCTGAGATGCAAAATCGTTAATCGCTTTTATGTAT
Organism: Lentimicrobiaceae bacterium; assembly: GCA_028697555.1. Taxonomy (NCBI): domain Bacteria; kingdom Pseudomonadati; phylum Bacteroidota; class Bacteroidia; order Bacteroidales; family Lentimicrobiaceae; species Lentimicrobiaceae bacterium. Next base: position 25,462 of record JAQVEX010000031.1, read on the forward strand.
TCGGCTTTAACTTCGTGGGGTTTTATTTTTACCTCCTCGCCTGTTTCCATATCTATAAACTTATAAGGCTTATTGTCGAAATCGAAATCTATTTCCTTGTTCTTATCAACTACGTGAAATAAAACAACTTCGTGCTTGTTGTATTTTAAGTGCTGTAGTGCGTCAAAAATACGGTCGTCGGTGCTTCCAAAATCGAACATATCGCTGAAAATGATAACCATTGAACGCTTATGAATATTTTCGGCGACAAAATGCAGGGCATCAACAATATTCGATTCTTGTTTTTGCTTGAAGTTGGGATTTATCAGGAGTTTAGACAGCTCGGTAATTAAACTTTTATGATGAATTTGAGCCGATTTTGCCTGAGTATGCAGTTGTATATCGGTATTAAAGAAGGTGAGCCCGACAGCGTCTCTTTGTTTTTGCAACATGTGCATGAGAGTAGCAGCAGCGTAGATCGAAAAAACCGCTTTATTCGGATTGTTGATATCCACGTTTTTGTAAACGGGAAAAAACATCGAGTTTGAAGTATCAATAACTATCTGACACCTAAGGTTAGTTTCTTCTTCAAATCGTTTTACAAAAAGCTTGTCGGTTTTGCCGTATATTTTCCAATCAATATGTCGCGTAGATTCGCCTTGGTTGTAAAGTCTGTGTTCGGAAAACTCAACAGAAAAGCCATGAAACGGACTTTTGTGTAATCCTACAATAAAACCCTCAACTACATGCTTTGCAAGTAGTTCTAAGCTGGGAAATTGCGGTAATTCTTTTTGTTGTAATTCTTTCATTCCGAATACAAAATAATCAGCACTATACGACCATAAAATCAGTAGCCAATATAAAATTGACACAACTGATATCGAAGTTGTGTAAAATGCAATAATTTAATGTGCCGGCAATTATAATAATGCTTCTAATTTTTTCACTAAAGCACTTTTGGGTACTGCTCCAACTTGTTTGTCAACTACTTCACCGTTTTTAATAAAAAGAACGGTTGGGATATTACGTACCGAAAAACGTGTAGCAATTCCGGGGTTGTTATCAACATCTAACTTTCCTATTACGGCTTTGCCTTCGTATTCTTTTGCCATCTCTTCGATAATAGGAGCTATCATACGGCAAGGTCCGCACCATACTGCCCAAAAGTCAACAATAACCGGTTTATCGGTGTTAATAGCTAATTCTTCAAAATTGGAATCGGTAAATTCTAATGCCATGGTTATAAAATTTATGTTTTAATATTAATTATCTACAGACTTCAAAAATAAATAATTTGTAAGAATAATGTTAAGCTAAAACGGTTTTTTAAAAATTTTATCAATTAACTGTGTAAACTAACTCTGATAGAAGGTATTTCAGACAAAAGCTCCAACACATTTAAGGCATTTACTTTGTACCCCGATTTGAATTTGGTAAACATTCCGTCGGTAGATTTACTTTCGGGATCGTAAACTTGTGCATAAAACAAGGTGCTGCCTTTGTTTTTCTTAATTATATTGGCAAACTTTCTGTAAGTTTCTTGGTCAAAATCTAATATATTGATATAAACTGTCAAGCTTTTTGCCGACTCAATCATGTCGGGAAACATCTTAACATCATCAACAGTAATTCCCACTTCACCTGTTTCGCTTTTATATTTTTTGTACGTCTGACAGTTAAAAAACAAAATAGCACCTTCTTCTAATAAGTTCTTATGTTTTACGTATTCAGCTCTTCCTATATAAAGTTCAACACTATCGTTATAATCTTCTATAACTATTTTGGCATAGCCTTCGTTTCTTTTATTTTCGGTGTGATAAGCTTCCTTAATAATGCCGGCTAATTTTATGTTATTAAGAATAACGCCTTGTCCTACAACGTCATTCAGCTTGCTTACGGTTGCATTGCAAAAGGAGTTTATAGCTGTGCTAAATTTGTCTAGCGGATGTCCGGAAATGTATATTCCTATAACGTCTTTTTCAATGCTTAATGTCTTTTTATCCGACCATGGCTCGCATTCGGGTGCCTGCGGATAAGTTAATTTATCTTCTTCATTATCATCGCCAAATAAAGATAATTGTTGAGAATTTAATTCTTTTTGATAGCTTTCGCCAAATTTAACGATGGTTTCGGCAAATGTTCTTCCGCTAATTGGGTCGGGGTGGCATATTTGCCAACGCTTTATATCTCCGAAAGAATCAAAGGCTCCGGCTTTAGCTAACAATTCGACATAGCCTTTGGTCAGAACCTTGTAGTCAACCCTTTTGGCAAGGTCGTAAATGTCGATGTAGTTTCCGTTTTGCATTCTTTCTTCGACAATGGCGCATGATATGTTTTCGCCAAACCCGCTAATAGCTGATAGTCCATATCTGATATTACCCTTTTTCGTAGCGGTAAAATCAACACCCGACTCGTTTATATCGGGACCTAAAACATTAATGCCCATACGTTTACATTCGTCTAAGTTTCGTTGGTGTTTGTCGCTATTATCTTTGTACGAAGTAAGCAATGCTGCCATAAACTCGCGCGGATAATACGTTTTAAGGTATGCCGTTTGATAAGCCAAATAGGTGTACGAAGTGCTGTGCGACTTGTTGAATGCGTATTTTGCAAAGTTTACCCAATCGTTCCATATTTTTTCCAAAATTTCGGGGTCGTGTCCGTTGTTAGTGGCATTTTGCATAAACTCGGTTTTAAAACCTGCCAGTAGAGCCATATCTTTCTTACCCATAGCTTTCCTAAGCGAATCGGCTTTACCTCGAGTAAAATTGGCTATAATCTGCGATAGTTGCATAACCTGCTCTTGATAAACCGTAATTCCGTAAGTTTCTTTCAAAACTTTTTCTTCAATGGGCAAGTCGTAAGTAACGGGTTTTATGCCATGTTTTCTTAAAGCGTACTCGTCGATGTATTCCATAGGACCGGGGCGATTGAGAGCGTTTATAGCAATCAGGTCTTCCAACTGTGTAGGACGAATTTTACGTAACGCACTTTTCATTGTGTCGCTTTCAAACTGAAACGTACCTGTAGTTTCGCCCTTTTGGTATAGTTCATAAACTTTGGGGTCGTCGAATGGTATTTTATTTATATCGATATCAATATTGTAGTTTTCTTTTACCATCCGTAGCGTTTCTTTAATAACAGTCAGGTTTTTTATGGCTAAGAAATCCATTTTAATAACGCCTGCCTTTTCGTTAAGCTCTCCTTCAAATTGCGTTATCCACATATCCGATTTTTTCGATTTGCATATTGGTAGCAACTCGGTAAGATCGGAAGGAGCGATTAGTACACCTGCAGCGTGAATACCCGTGCTTTTAATGTTGCCTTCAACTTTAACAGCTTCGTTGATGACCTTTTTCTTTAAAAGCATATTTTTATCACTTCCTTTGTACTCGGCTATTTCTCGCAATTTCAAAATACTGTCTTTTTCGCTGCTTTTTAGTCCATGTTTTTTCTCTATGGAGTTATCTCCATCTTTAAGAGTAAGCGGTTTATTAACTAAGTCGAATAGTGGCTCCTTAATTCTGTCGGGGACTAATTTTGCCAAGTAGTTGCTTGTTGGTAAATCAAGCTCAAGCACGCGAGCAACATCTTTAATGCTGTTTTTTGAAGCCATAGACCCAAAAGTAATTATTTGAGCCACATGGTTTTGTCCGTATTTTTTTACCACATAATCAATAACCTTATCTCTTCCTTTGTCGTCGAAATCGACGTCAATATCGGGCATACTAATCCTTTCGGGATTTAAGAAACGCTCAAATAGCAAATTATATTTCAGCGGGTCAATGAGAGTTATGCCTAAACAGTAAGCCACAACACTTCCGGGAGCCGAACCTCTACCGCAACCTACCATGACGTCCATTTCGTTGGCTGCTTTTATAAAGTCGCGCACAATTAAAAAATAACCGGCAAATCCCATATCGTGTATGATTTTGAGTTCGTAATCAATGCGTTGCTTTATCTCGTCGGTTATTTCGCCATAAAGTACTTTGGCTCCTTGGTAAGTCAGATTTTTAAGATATTCCCACTGATTACGCAAAGTTGCGGTAATAATCTTTTCGTCCTTAGACCCTTCTAATTTAACTTTAATGCTGTCGTTGTGTATGTTAAACTGTTCGGGTACGTAAAAGTTGGGAAGCAGAATATCTTTTTTTAGATTCAAAACCTCAACTTTATCAACTATTTCGTTGGTATTGTCGATAGCTTGTGGCAAATCGGCAAAAACCGTCTCCATTTCGCTTGTAGTTTTAAAGTAAAACTCGTCGTTATAAAAAGCGAACCTGCCTTCGGTTTTTATTTCATCGTCATCATCGTCGTAATCTCTCTTCTTGGGTGTAGATACGTTGCTATTGGTGTTAAGACAAAGCAAAATATCGTGAGTTTCGGCGTAATCTTTTTCAACATAATGGCTGTCGTTGCTGGCAATAATTTTAACATTGTATTTTTCGGCAAATCTGATAAGAACTTCATTTACAACATCTTGTTGTGGTATTTTGTGTCGTTGAAGTTCAACGTAATAATCTTCGCCAAAAACGCTAAGCCACCATTTAAAAACTTCTTCAGCTTTTTCAGGTCCTTTTTCTATAATTGTTTTTGGAACTTCGCCTGCCAAACAGCACGTAGTTGCAATAAGCCCTTCGTGATATTTTAGAATCAGCTCCTTGTCTATTCGCGGATATTTTCCGTACAAACCTTCAATATATCCCAACGACGAAAGTTTTATCAGATTTTGATAACCTTGTGCATTTTTTGCTAAAAGCAATTGGTGATAACGTTTATCTCTTTTACCACCGGTAAATTGTTGTATATGTCTGTCTTCGGTTAAATAAAATTCGCAACCGACTATTGGTTTTATATTTGATTTGAATTTTCTGTTGTACTCTTCTGCTTTAGCCACAAACGTAAACGCTCCGAACATATTTCCATGGTCGGTTATGGCTATGGCAGGCATATTATCGGCAATAGCTTTCTGATACAGACTATCTATGTTTGAAGCTCCATCGAGTAATGAATAGAGTGTATGAACGTGTAAATGACTAAATTGCGGCATTATCCAAAAAACTTAAGTAATTATTAATACAAAAAAATGACCTGCTAAATTAGCAAAATCCGAGTTTTTTTTGGTTAATTGCCGTTTTAATTTTATCAACAATTAAGTGTACTTGTGATTGGTGGTGAGTGACGGGTGATTGGTGAGTCAATTATCAAT
>JAQVEX010000032.1 GCA_028697555.1 Lentimicrobiaceae bacterium
ATGCCTTCAATTTTTATTTCCGCCAAAAACAAAGAAAACTTCGATGAGTTTAAGACTTTGCTGTACAATCAGGTTAAAGAAATTCATGTAAAACGCTATCCGTACAACAATTTTTTGTACTAATTTTTCATTATTGCCTTAGCTTTTGTAAAATATTGTGTAACTTTGACGTTTATTAATGTTTAAAATTTCAACACAATGTTTACATCAAAAGTATATACAGACAGAAGAATAGCTCTTAGAAAATTAATGAAAAACGGAGTTGCCTTGATACCCGCAAATATGGAAGCTGCGTATAATTATCCGCAAAACACTTACACTTTTAGGCAGGACAGCAATTTTTCATATTTCTTCGGCTTAGAAAATCCCGGATTTTTTGGAATAATTGATATAGATAACGATAAGGACTACCTTTTTGGCAACGACTTCGATATGGACGATATAATTTGGATGGGACCTCAGCCAAAAGTTACCGAACTTGCCGCCAGCGTTGGCGTTGCCAATACCGGAACAATGAGCGAGTTGGAAACATTTATCAAAAATTGTATCAAAAACGGCAGAAAACTGCATTTCACAATGCCGTACAGGGGTCATTCCATTTTGCAAATGAGTCAGCTTACAGGAATAAGACCAAACGCACTTAGCGATTATGTTTCTCTGCCTTTAATTAAAGCCATAGTTAGTCTGCGTTCCATAAAATCGGACATAGAAATTATAGAGATTGAAAAAGCTATGGACATTGCATACGACATGTTTACTACGGCAATGCGAATGACACGTCCGGGAATAAAAGAACAGGAAATTGTCGGAGCAATGGAAGGTATATCAATAGCTAACGGTCGTCCAGTTTCGTTTCCGATAATTTGTAGCGTAAACGGTCAAACTTTGCACAACCATTACCACGGAAACATTTTGAAAGACGGTCAGTTATTGCTTATCGATGCCGGTTGCGAAACCTCATTAAACTACGCAAGCGATAATACTCGTACAATACCGGTTAGCGGAGTCTTTTCTCAAAAACAAAAAGAAATTTACGAAATTGTTCTAAAAAGTCAGGAAGACTCAATTAAGGCAACCCAACCGGGCGTTACTTACAAAGAATGCCACTTTGTTGCTTGCAAAACTATTGCACAAGGTTTGATTGATTTGGGTCTTATGAAAGGCAATGCCGACGAAGCTGTCGCCGCAGGAGCTCACGCTTTGTTCTTACCCCACGGATTAGGACACATGTTAGGAATGGACGTTCACGATATGGAAGGACTTGGACAGGATAATGTCGGCTTCGACGAAACTGTTCAGCCATCTACACAATTCGGTTTGGCTTCGCTAAGATTGGGAAGAGAACTAAAACCCGGCTTTGTTGTTACCAACGAACCCGGCATTTATTTCATACCCGAACTTATTAGCAAATGGAAATCCGAAAAAATGTTTACCCAATTTATCAACTACAATAAAGTTGATGAGTATTTAGATTTTGGCGGAATACGTATTGAAGATGATATTTTGGTTACCGAAAGCGGACATAGAATATTGGGCAAAAAACCAATTCCTAAAACCGTTAAAGATGTTGAAGCAATAATGAAGAAGTGATTATTAATTGGTTGATTGGTAGTGGGTTTGTTTGTATATGACGCGACGTTATGGTGCATTGTAAAGAAGACAGAGACGAACCTTAAAAAATCTGAAATTGAAAAATAGCAAACAGACATATAAAACAAGAAAATTTATAATTCTTGCCTTGCTTGTAATTGTCGGCAGACTTTATGACGCAACAACAACTTATTTATATACTCCTGACTTGACTAACGAAACGAACGTGTTAGTGAAACTATTTGGTGCTGGATGGACAAGTTTTGCTATTATTCAGACTACACTCATTGTCATAATAATTTATCTTTTATACTTTTATATTTTTAAGTTCAAACCCGTCACGCCACCTGAGAAAAATTTGAACATTAAACAATTTGCTTCATATTTATTCTTTAACGACACCATTTCGTTTCATAAAATGTTCTACAAAACAACGAAAAATAAAACAACACTTTTTGCTTCAATTGGTTATATCGTTTCAATGACACTAATATCAATAAGTTTTGTTGTTGGAACTTCTACGACTTTTTTAATAATAAGCGACAATTACAGAAAAATATATAAGCAAGGCATTCCTTATGTTTTATATGGGCTTATCGTTGGACTTATTGTTTATTTCACAATTAAATTTTTCAAAATAGAATATAGTAAGTACAAACAACCTGACAATGAACTCGATGGATAAAGAACAACGCACCACAACAAACGCTATAGCAAATGCGTTAAAGATGTTGAAGCTATTATGAAGAAGTAATTTTTAGTTGGTTGCTAGATGAAGGGCTTGTTCGTGTGTAACGACGTTACCTGCTAGGCTTAATAAATATAACAGTAAAATGTATAAATTAATGAGAACGAAAACCAAGCTGAAGGAATATCCACCTGCTGGCATGACTGAACGGCATATTGATATTTATTTGGAAACATTTTTCACCCTTTAAAATACATAATTATGAAAAAGATTACAATTATGGTTTTTGTGTGTATCGTATTACTTATAGATTCGTGTATTACGAAAAGATATAATGTATCTTATACAATTAGTAATTATTCTGATCATAAGATTGAATTGTTAGTTTTAAAGTCCAACCAGGAGTACGACACTATTTTATTACCCTTTAAAGGGAGTGACACTGTAATGAAGCCGTACTCTGAAGACGTTGTAATAGACCCTCCTCCGTTCCTATCTTCATCTGTTAAGGTGACCTATGATGATTCTATTACAATAACACATTATCGAACTGTGGAACAGGATGCGTCTCGAAGCATTCTATTAGAACAATATTGGATTAGAGGTAATACAGGAAATCAGAATTATAAGTGGGAATATTTGTTTACTAATAGTGACTATGAGGAGGCAGTTTCACTTCAATAATCAATGCAGACTCACTCGAAATTATAAAATAACAAACAGAATCTCAAAAATACTTATATAATTATGTATCATAAGGAATAAAGCCCAGCAGGTAACAAAGGCTCATAAAGCATGGCGGGTGAAGTGCAAATATGAAATATTTGGTTTCAATTAAAATTATAAGTAGCCTGAAAATATTGTGTTCCAAAACCGCCATGCCTCATAGCCATAACCGTTGTTAATTAAAAAAATCGACATAAAGTATGTTAACCTAAAAACAATAATGATATGAAAAAGTATAGATTATTAATAAATAAACTGAAAATTTTATTTGTTTTTATTTGTATGGGACAACTGTTTTTTTCGTGCACAGATGAAGTTATATATAATTGTACGATAGACAATACGACTGAATATCGGATTGACAAAATTGAGTTTTCGTGTTCAATTAACGAGAAAATTATTTCGGTGCCTCCCAATAGTGTATCCAATAAATTTCAGTTAACTTATACAAAAAATGTAGGACGATTTTTTGTTGAGCCTGTAGTCTGTGTAACCATAACAGAGTACTCGGACTCGACTAAAACGTACAAAAACACAATTGGGAACGTAATATCAATTAGCGATATGCCCGTAAATACTGAGTTTGTAGTTGAATACGAACAAAACACACTTTATCCTACTAACATTTTTAAAGTTACAATAAGGTAGATTTAGTAAGAGAAAATATATTGAGTATTACTGTGCTTTTTATCTAATAGTTACAAACAACCGCTCACTACACCTTTATAGTAATAATATCATCTAAGTTTGTAGTGTATTTTGGAGATAGATTTTCTTGTTTCATTTTCCAAACTTTACCTTGGTCTTGGGTTGCCAATCGCACTTTTTGTTGCCCGAAGTTTCTATTTATATAGTCTATAGAGTTCATCAGAGCAACATGGCGTTGGTCGCTGTTTTCAAACAAGTTTTGTTGCACTACGCCAGCATCCGAAAAGTCTTGCACAATAACACCTGCTTTTTTGTACTCAAAACCTTCCTTGAAAATTTGTTTTAAAGCACTGTTGGCAAACTTCGCAATCTCAATGTTAGAATTGGTAGCAAAAGGCAACTTCACTTTTATACTTCCCGAATATTGTTTCAAGCTGTTCTTATGTTTGTTAGTCCTGATAAAAACTACAAGACTGTTGCAGCACGAATTTTGCTTTCGCAGCTTTTCGGCACACATCACTGCAAACGTTGATATTCTTTCGCTAATATCTTCAAACTTAGTATAGTTTTTATCGAAAGAGCGAGTTGTAGCAATGTTTTTTTTGCTCTGCGCCTCTTCCAATCGTAAAATCGGCTCTCCGAGTAAATCGCGTTTTAAATACAAAGAAACAACAGACATTTGTTGCTTGATATATTGGTCTGATAGCTGAGTAAACTCAAAAGCGGTTCTCACTCCTTTTTCGTTTAGTTTTTTCTCGTATCTTCTTCCAATACCCCAAACATCGCCGACTTTAAGCCATTTAAGGGCTTTAATAATCTTTTCGTCTGTATCTATAACATAAACACCTTCGGTTTTGTCGGGGAATTTCTTAGCTATATGAGCGGCAGCTTTAGATAATGATTTGGTTTTGGCAACGCCTATGCTCACAGGAATACCTGTCCATTTAAGCACTTTTTGTCTTATTTTAATGGCGTACTCTCTCAAATCGTAATTCTCGAAACCGTCAAACTTCAAAAAACTTTCGTCTATGCTGTAAATCTCCATTTCGGGAGTGAAGTCGCTCAATATATCCATAACTCTGCGACTCATATCTCCGTACAAAGGAAAATTTGCCGAAAAAACTTTTACATCTTCCCTTTTAAAAACATCTTCGTATTTAAAAGCTGGAGCTCCCATTGGTATCCCAAGGGCTTTGGCTTCGTTGCTTCGCGATATTACACAACCGTCGTTGTTAGATAGCACAACCACAGGTTTTTCGTTCAAAGCCGGATTGAACACACGCTCGCAAGATGCGTAAAAGTTATTGCAATCGACCAAAGCAAACATCACACTGACTTAATTACGTAAGTTACTATACCCCAAATTATGAAATTGCTGTTAGCTTCGACTTTTATTGGCTGATATTCCGAATTTTCGGGCAGCAGCCATAACTCGTTATTGTGCTTGTGTATGCGCTTAGCGGTAAATTCCCCATCAATGTAGCAAACCGCAATTTTATCGTTGGTGGGTTCCAAACTTCTATCGATTATCAATATATCGCCATCGGAAATTCCTGCTCCTTCTAACGAATGACCGCTAACTCTGCCGTAAAACGTAGCCGAAGGATGCTTGATAAGATGTTTGTTCAAATCTATTGCTATGTCGTCAAAATCCAAGGCAGGAGAAGGAAAACCGGCACTTATGCCTTCGTCAATATAAGGCAATTCGTAATCGGTTGCATCGCTTGCTGTGTATATTTTTATGCTATTTTCGTTTACGTTAAAATCCATAATACTTGTTTTGTTCGATAATTTTGCAACTCCAAAATTACATAAATTTGGATAAAATGTTATAAATAGCTGTTAGCTTTTGGCTGTTAGCCGTTGGCTGAAATCAGCCAAGAGCCAAAGGCTAAAGGCTAAAGGCAATTGTTCATTATTCAAATCCAATTTTTTTTGTTTATATAAAACAAATGTTTACCTTTGTAAAATTAATTTAGTCTAAATAAAAGATTGTTTTCATAATGATTACCAAAAATAAATATACCGGCTCCGAAAAGATGAGCGACCTGATTTCCGACAACTACTTTTTAGTCTTGGTTTTAAGCCGTTTCGATATTCCGCTTGGCTTTGGAGATATGACTATCAAAGAAGTATGCCAAAAACACAATATCGATTCCAACACTTTTATCAGCGTAATAAATCTGTTGATTTTTGATGATTATCAGCCATCTGCTGCCGAGCTTAATAATATTTCAATTGAAACGCTTATCAAATACCTTAAAAGTTCGCACAATTATTTTCTGAACTTCCGACTTGCATCTATCAGAAAAAAACTTGACGCAGCTCTAAAAAAAGGAGAAAAAGATATTCATGCCGTTATTATCAAGTATTACGACCAATACGTCGGCGAAGTTGAAAAACACATGAAATACGAAGAAGAAGTCGTTTTTCCTTACGTGAACAAACTTTTGCTTAAAAAAAGCACTTCAAAATATAATATCGATACTTTCAGCAAAAAACACGATAAAGTTGAGAGCAAACTTACGGAGCTTAAAAATATTATTATAAAATATTATCAATCGCCGATAAATGAAGAGCTTAACGAAGCTTTGTATGATATTTTTTCTTGTGCGGTAGATTTGGCGTCGCATAATAAAATAGAAGACGGTCTAATTGTTCCGGCTGTCAGAAGAATTGAAAACTGTGGTAAATAAAAATAAAACCTATGAAACGTATTGTTAATGTGATTGTAGCCGAACCTTCTTTCATCATAAGAAGCGGACTGATTAGTGTTTTGAAAAAAATATCCGACCACAGATTTAATGTAACCGAAATTGACGATTTTAAAAAGCTACAAGACGAACTTATTAGAAATAAAACTGAGATTTTGTTTATAAATCCTGCATATCTCGGAGTATTTAATTTCGACAAACTAAAAAGAAGCGGCTACGGCGGCACTGAACCCATAATTGTTGCTTTGTGCAGCTCGTTGTACACCGATGGCGAGATTAATAAATACGACAAAGCTATTTCCATTTATGACACTCCGAACAGTATAAAAGATAAAATTCTGGCTTTGGTAAGTCAGCCTGAAGAAGACAACGAAACAAAACCCGAACTTACTCAACGCGAAACGGATATTGTTGTGTGCGTAGCAAAAGGTATGACTAATAAGCAAATTGCCGAAGAATTTTGTCTATCAACGCATACCATAATGACTCACAGACGAAACATATCGGCTAAACTTCAAATTCACAGTCCCGCTGGAATAACTGTTTACGCTATTGCCAATAAACTTGTAAATATTAAGGATATTGATATTTGATGTATTTGTGCAAAATCATATTGGTTGATTAATGTTTGTGGGTAACCATCGAAGTTTTAGCCATTAGCTTTTGGCTCTTAGCCGTTGGCAATTATCAATGAACAATGAACAATGAACAATGAACAATGAACAATGAGCAATGAGCAATGAATCAATTACTAATTGATAATTGATAATTGATAATTGCCCCGAACCACGAACCACGCACCACGCAACCCGCACCAATCACCATTCACCAACCACCAATCACTCACATGGTTCAACATGAACTATCACTTTATCAATTTCGGGGATTTTATATTTCAAGTAATCGACTAATTTGTGAGCTATTTCGTGTCCTTCTCTGACAGTTATTTCGGAATCGACAATGGCATGAAGATCGACAAAATAATTCATTCCCGACTTGCGAACAAAGCATTTTTCGGTATCAACAACACCATCGACTTCCAAGGAATATTCTCTTATCTGACTAATCAAATCGTGGTGTACGTTTTCGTCTAAAATTTCGCCCAAAGCCGGTCTGAATATCCTGTAACTATTGTAAAATATAAACAATCCGGCAAATATTGCAGCCCAATCGTCGGCAGATTCGTAGCCCTCACCAAAAATAACCGCTATTGAAATACCTATAAAAGCAGCTATGGAAGTTATGGCATCGCTTCTGTTATGCCAAGCTTCGGCTTTTAACGAAGTGCTGTTGTTTTTCTTGCTTTTTGCCATAACGTACCTATAAACAGCTTCTTTCCAAATAATTATAAGTGCCAAAACTATCAATGTCCACGCTTCGGGAGTTTCCTTAGGACCTGAAATGTTTTTGATACCTTTTACAATGATTAGTACCGCCGAAGTTACCAAAAAAGCCACTACAATAAAAGTAATAAGCGGTTCTATTTTTCCGTGCCCGTACGGGTGGTTTTTGTCGGCTGGCTTTTGAGAATATCTTAACCCAAACGCAACCAACGTAGAAGAAAAAATATCTGCCGTTGATTCAATTGCATCGGCGATAAGAGCAAAAGAATTTCCTAGAATACCGGCTGTAAACTTAATAATAGCCAATAAAATATTACTTATTACGCTAAAAACCGATGTCCTGAGAGCATCATTTTTTTTGGTTTTCATAATTACAGAAAGCTATTTTGTGGCTAATAAAACTAATTCTTTTTAAATATTCCGGGTGCAGCCTGAGCCGTAGGCATGACAAGTAATTCGTTTATGTTTACATGTTGCGGCAATTCGGTAACCCAAACAATGATATTGGCAACGTCTTCGGCAACCAAAGGTTTGTAGCCTTCGTAAACATTGGCAGCTTTTGCTTCATCGCCTTTGTACCTGACTATTGAGAACTCCGTTTCGGCAGCTCCCGGTAGTACTTGCGAGACTTTTATACCCAAATCCAAATAATCAATCCGCATGGCTTGACTTAAAGCATCAACAGCGTGTTTGGTTGCACAATATACGTTTCCACCCTTATAAACTACTTTGCCGGCTATCGAACCTACGTTGACTATGTGCGGACAACTACTTTTCAGCAACAACGGAAGAGTGAATTTGGTAACATATAGCACTCCCTTTATGTTGGTATCTATCATTGTTTCCCAATCTTCTATCAATCCGTCCTGAATACCTGTAGTACCAATAGCCAAACCTGCATTATTTACCAAAACATCAACAGATTTGCATTGCTGTTGCAAAGTGTTTATACTTTTCTCAACCTCGTCTTTCTTCTGCACATCAAAAGGCAATAGTATTATGTCGACATTCTTATTATTGCTCAATATTTTCGATTTAATTTTCTCCAACCTTTCGGCACGCCTTCCGTTCAAAATTAAATTGTAGTTTTTTTCGGCATACAAATATGCACAAGCTTCGCCAAATCCGCTTGTTGCTCCGGTAATAAATACGGTTTTTTTCATTTTTAAATCTTGTTTAAAAGAGCTTTAAATAGCGGCAAGTGCCAAACGGGTCATATCCAAAGTGTTTTCTTGTCTTTCTATAGCCGGCATGTGCTCGCCGGTAGTAATATGGTCGCTGACTGTAAGGATTGAAAGAGCCTGAACATTGTATCTTGAAGCAAGTAAATACAATCCGGCAGTTTCCATCTCAACAGCCATAACTCCGAATGTTTTCCACAAATCGTAAGGCTTGCCTTCTTCCGGAAAATGATAAAACAAATCCGAAGACAATACATTACCTACCCTTATTTTCATGTTTTTTGCTTTTGCGGCGTCAATAACTTTTTTCAGCAACTCGAAATCGGCTGTAGGTGCAAAAGTTTTTTCGCCGAAATAACGCGGAATCACGCATGAATCGGTTGATGCACTCATTGCTACAATAATATCTCTAACTTTAATAGAATCTAAAATTCCGCCGCAAGTGCCAATTCTGATAAGTTGTTTTGCATCAAAATCGTGTATAAGCTCGTTAACATAAATCATGTGCGAAGGCAATCCCATACCGGTTCCTTGCACCGACACTTTTTGTCCTTTGTACGTGCCTGTGTAGCCATACATACCTCTAACCTGATTGTAACAAACTACGTCGGTAAATAAACTTTCGGCAATGAATTTTGCTCTAAGCGGATCGCCAGGTAATAAAACTATCTCGGCTATGCTGCCTTTTTCGGCTCCAATGTGAATACTCATATCTGTCTTTTTTTAGCAAAGATAAAAAGTTTTAATAATTTCAGTGATGTTGAGACACATAATTTATTTTTTGGTGACGGTGGTCGGTGGTTAGTGACTGGTGATGAGTGATGAGTGATGGGTGGCGTTAGTCTTGAGTTCTGAGTTCTGAGTATCGAGTATCTCAACTCGTAACTCGTAACACGCAACTCGCAACTCGCAACTCGTAACCCGCAACACGCACCAAGCTAAGTTAACGTTGCATTAATATGTTCGAATTATAAAAATGAAATAACGAAAATAATTAATAACTTTGCAAATAAAAAAAATGGACTTTTTATCTCTCGTAAATAAACGTCAAAGTGTACGAAAGTACCAAGACAAAGAGGTTCCGCATCATGTAATTGATAAGTGTTTGGAAGCAGCCCGATTAGCTCCTTCGGCTAGCAATTCGCAGCCATGGAAATGGATTATCGTCGACCAACCCGACGTGTTAGCTCCTGTTGCAAAAGCGTGCAACGACATGAAAGCTATAAATAAATTTGTTGCCGGTGCTAAGGCGATTGCAGTGATAGTTCTTGAAAAACCAAAGCTGATTACTCGCATAGCAACCACAATCAAAAAAAGAGAATGGTTGTTGATAGATGTGGGCATTGCCGCCGAACATTTTTGTTTGCAAGCCACCGAACTTGGTCTTGGCACATGTATGATAGGTTGGTACAACGAAAAGAAAATACAAGAAGTGCTTGAAATCCCCAAAAACAAAAGCATTGCTCTTTTAATTGCAATGGGTTATCCGCCCGAAGATTACGAAAACAGAGTTAAAATCAGAAAATCTTTAGAAGAAATTAAGTCGAATAACAAGTATTAAAAACATTTAACTCACTTAAATCATATTTTTTTCATCAATCCAACTCGATTGGATCTGTTTTTTTGTGTATTTATTGTATATAAATAAATATGTTTATACTTTTGCAAAACATTTGCTTGTGTTTGAACATTTTATTTTTGCAAACAGTATTTTTCAATTCTCATAATATTAACATTAAATAATAAGAATTATGAAAAACAGATATCAAGACCTAATAGAGCAAACATTCGACTTCCCTACCGATGAGTTTTACGTTGAAGACGGTGAATTGTACTTCAATAATATACCTATGATGGAAGTAATAAAGCAATACGGCACACCACTACGTATTTCTTATCTGCCTAAAATTAGCACTCAGATACAGAAGGCAAAACGTATTTTCAATGTTGCTATGGCAAAAGTGGGTTATAACGGGACGTACAATTATTGTTACTGTACCAAAAGCTCGCATTTTTCGTTTGTTTTGGAAGAAGCTCTGAAAAACAATATCCATATAGAAACCTCATCGGCTTACGATATTCCTATAATTGAAAACTTGGCTGCAAACGATAAATTATCGAAAAAAACGTTTATTGTCTGCAACGGATTCAAACGTCCTGCCTACATCGAAAATATTTGTAATCTGATTGAAAGCGGATTTGAAAACGTTATTCCTGTTTTAGATAACAAATTTGAATTAGATGAATACGACAGAAACATCACAAAAAAAATAAAAATAGGTATCAGAATTGCAGCAGAAGAAGAACCTAAATTCGATTTTTATACATCAAGATTGGGAATTAGATACAACGATATTGTTCCGTATTACGAAGAAGAAATTAAAAACAACCCCAAGTTTGAACTCAAAATGTTGCACTTTTTTATCAATACCGGCATAAGAGATACTGCATACTATTGGAACGAACTTGCAAAATGTGTTAACTTATACTGCCAGCTCAAAGCGGTTTGTCCGCAACTTACCATGCTTAATATAGGCGGTGGTTTCCCTATAAAAAACTCGCTCTCATTCGACTACGACTACGAGTACATGGCAGAAACCATAATCGAACAAATAAAAAATATTTGTACCGTTAACAACACACCCGAACCCGATATCTTTACCGAATTCGGTTCGTTTACTGTCGGCGAAAGCGGTGCTATTTTGTACAGCATAATAGACCAAAAAAGACAAAACGACCGAGAAATATGGAACATGATAGACAGCTCGTTTATTACAACACTGCCGGATACTTGGGCTATAAATCAAAAATTTATCCTTCTTGCAATTAACCATTGGGATAGAGAATACGAAAGAGTGTTTTTGGGCGGTTTAACTTGCGATAGCGAAGACTATTACAACGCCGAAGCTCACACCAACGCTATATTTTTGCCCAAACTTATGGACGACGACCCGCAATACATCGGCTTGTTCCACACAGGAGCCTATCAGGATTCGTTGTCGGGCTACGGCGGCATACAACATTGCCTTATACCCGCACCAAAACATATACTAATTGATATAGACGAAGATGGCGAATATTTTACAAAGCTTTTTGCAAAAGAACAAAGCCATAAATCTATGCTCAAAATACTAGGATATTAAAATATTTTAAATCGCTTTTGTATTTTCGTGTCAAAGTACGATAAATATTGGCATTTAGATAAATAATTCGTACCAAAAAATATATACTGTTTACTTATCTAACAAATTATCAAAACGTGGGTTAGCCTTATATTTTAACAAGTTTGCACTAATATAATCTCAGATAAGATTTTTTATGTTGTGTTTTAGAATTTTGCTTATATTTGTTTCGCAAAATATGCTAAAACAAAAATAATTTATGGGATAAGTGTGTGGTTTTCAAACACTTATCGTTTAACAACTAACCAATTATTAATAAATTAAAGCAAAATGACATGAAAAATTATGGCGATATTCCAAAAGAATTTTCAACATATGAAACTTCTAAAATAGTTATTCTGCCTGTACCATACGATGGAACAAGCACATGGATAAAAGGAGCCGACAAAGGTCCGGCTGCAATTATTGAAGCATCGGCAAACATGGAGACCTACGACATTGACACCGATAGCGAAGTATATAAAAAGGGAATACACACTCTAAATCCTATTAAAGAAAGGTCGTCGCCGGAAAAGATGACTAAAGCGGTTTTTGAGAAAATGAAAGAACTTTTTAAGGCTAAAAAATTTCCCGTTCTATTAGGTGGCGAACATTCGGTAAGCATTGGTGCTTTTCAGGCAGCTGCAGCATCTTTCAAAGACCTTACAATTCTGCAATTAGATGCTCACGCCGACTTACGCGACGAGTATTTGGGTTCCAAATATAATCACGCTTGCGTTATGGCAAGAGCAAGCGAACTTGCTCCAATTGTGCAAGTGGGAATTAGAAGCATGAGCGTTGAAGAAAGCGAAGTAGTTGTCCCCGACAGAATTTTTTATTCCGAGCACATAACCGAAGGTTCAAATTTGATGTTTGAAATGCTAAATAAGCTAACTCAGAACGTTTATATAACTATCGACTTAGATGTTCTCGACCCGTCAATTATGCCTTCAACCGGAACTCCCGAACCCGACGGTATTGGCTACAAAGCACTATTGGATACTATCAGGCAAGTTAATAATAAAGTAAATATTGTAGGCTTCGACGTGGTTGAGCTTTGTCCGAACAAATACAATAAGGCTCCCGACTTTTTGGCTGCCAAACTCATATATCAAATTCTTTCTATTAAGTATGCAAAATAATTTATACTTAAATGAAGTTTGTTGATACCCACTCGCATATCTATTTGAGCAACTACGACGACGATAGAGATGTCGTGATTTCTGATGCTGTTAAAACAGGAACCGATACAATATTGTTACCGGCTATCGATTCAAAATCGCACAAGCGATTGTTAGATTGTTGCAATGAATTTCCTGGTGTTTGCTATCCTATGATGGGTATTCATCCAACATCGGTTGACCCGAAAAGTATTGACAAAGAACTTGACATTTTTTACGACCTTTTAGATAAGACAAAGTTTTATGCTATAGGCGAAATAGGTATCGACTTGTACTGGGATAAAACACATGCACAGCTGCAAGAAGATGTTTTTAGAAAAATGTTGGACATTGCTGTCGATAAAAACTTGCCTGTGTCTGTCCATATCAGAAATTCATTCAACGAAGTTTGGAGAATTTTGAAAAAAGAATACAACGGTAAAGTTACAGGTGTTTTGCATTGTTTTCCGGGCAACACAATACAGGCAAAAGAAGTCATAGAACATGGCTTTTATCTTGGCATTGGCGGCGTTGTTACTTTCAACAATTCAAACATGCAAAAGGTTATTACCGACTTAGGTATAGACAATATTGTTTTAGAAACTGATGCACCGTATCTGACGCCTGCTCCGTATCGTGGCAAAAGAAATTCGCCCGAATACATAAAAATAATTGCTCAAAAAATTGCAGATATTACTTCAATGCCACTCGAAAAAGTCGCCGAAGTAACAACCAACAACGCATTCAAACTGTTTAACATTAATACTCAATAATATATATGACCAAGCAAACCTCAATTTTAATAGTACATACAGGTGGAACAATTGGAATGGTGAAAGACCAAAAAACCAATGCTTTGGCTCCCATACATTTCGACAATCTTTTCGATACGGTTCCGACTCTTAAAATGTTTGAATATAAATTAGACATTTTTGCCTTCAAAAAGCTGATAGATTCATCGAACGTCGATACAAATTTTTGGAAAGAATTGGCAAATGTTATAGAGGTAAATTACAATAACTACGACGGTTTTGTCATACTTCACGGCACCGACACAATGTCGTACTCGGCTTCTATGCTGAGTTTCATGTTGGAAAACAACAGCAAGCCCATTATTTTCACAGGCTCTCAGCTACCTTTGGGAATAATCAGGTCTGACGGAAGAGAGAACTTTGTCAATGCTATTGAGTTGGCTGCTGCTCGGCACCCAAACGGCGAAGCAGTCGTTCCCGAAGTTTCTCTTCTGTTCGAAAACAAACTTTTCAGAGGAAACAGAACTTATAAATTCAGTGCCGAAAATTTTAATGCTTTTTTCTCGGGAAACTATCCGCCTTTGGCAAATGTTGGTGTTAATATTAAATACAACAATGAGCACATTTCACAGTGGAACAAGCAGACTTTAAAAGTGCATAAAAATCTTTGCACCGATGTTGCCGTTTTAAAAATTTTCCCGGGTATAACCAAAAAAACTGTCGATAGCGTTATCAACACTCCTAACTTAAAAGGGTTGGTTATAGAAACTTACGGTTCGGGAAATGCACCCACCCACGATTGGTTTATTTCTAGCCTTGAAAGAGCCATAAACAAAGGTGTTATTGTTTTAAATGTTACGCAATGCCACGTAGGTGCTGTGGTTATGGGAAAATATGAAACAAGCGTACAACTATCTGATATTGGCGTAGTTGGCGGATACGATATTACTCTCGAATCGGCGGTTACAAAACTTATGTTTTTGTTAGGGCAAGACCTAACACACGAAGAAATTGTCAATCAACTAAATACATCTATTAGGGGAGAAATTACAGTTTAATTTACAGAGCAACAATTATCGATGAATAAGAACAAATTACTAAAAAAAGACAGGCAATTTCCGCACACTTATGTTATAGTTTTTGCCATTGTTGTAATTTGCGGAATACTTACTTGGATAGTTCCAGGCGGAAGTTTTGAAAGAGAAACGGTTGTAGTTGACGGCATTGCCCGACAAGTTGTAAAAAGCGATTCTTTCCACTACGTAGAAAACACTCCGCAAACTTGGCAAATTTTTTCTGCAATCTTCGACGGTTTTGTCGATAAAGCCGATATTATTGTTTTCATTTTGCTGATTGGCGGTGCATTTTGGATACTAAATCAAACAAAATCAATAGATATTGGGATTGAATATTTTTTGAAATCATCAAAGAAATTAGAAAAAAACAGATTGCTGAAAAAAATAGGAGTTAATAATATTATATTGGTTTCTATTATGCTGATGTTCAGCTTGTTTGGAGCAATTTTCGGCATGAGCGAAGAAACCATTGCTTTTATTATAATATTTGTGCCATTGGCTGTTAGCATGGGCTACGATTCTATTGTTGGTGTAAACCTGTGTTTTGTAGCTGCCGGACTTGGTTTTACAGGAGCAGTACTCAATCCGTTTACTATTGGAATAGCACAAGGTTTGTCGAATATTCCTTTGTTTTCGGGAGCCGAATACCGAATGTTTTGTTGGCTTATAATAAATATCGTCGGGTTTACCTACATTCTTATATATGCTTCAAGGGTTAAGAAAAACCCGAAAATATCTCCAACCTACTCCGATGATGAACATTGGCGTGAATTAGCAAAAAACAGCGATGAACAAATTACCAAGCAAACTCCTAAATCGGCGTGGTACACGCTTGCCTTTGTTGCTATTGCTTTAGGAATATACTCATTCAAATTTCCTATAACTAATATGTCAGTCGGTAATTCAGGATTTGAGTTTGCTTTTATTCCTGTGTTGTCGGTATTGTTTGTTGTCAGCAGTTTTTTCCTCTTGCGAAAAAATGTACACTTTTTTATTCTGAACATACTGCTTTTTACAATTTTATTCCTGATAGTAGGAGTAATGGGTTATCATTGGTATATAACCGAAATAGCCACCTTGTTTTTTGTTATGGGTTTGCTTAGTGGAATTGCTTTCGGATACACGCCCAACACTATAACCAAGCACTTTTTAAACGGCGTAAAAGACATTTTGTCGGCAGGATTGATTGTAGGACTTGCCGGTGGTATAATAATTATTTTGCAAAACGGGCAAATAATTGATACTATTCTTTATGCAGTATCAAGTTCAATGCAAGAAGCAGGTAAAGTTGCATCTGTAAGCATAATGTATCTTATACAGACGGGAATAAACTTAATTATGCCTTCGGGTTCGGCAAAGGCAGCACTTACCATGCCAATTATGTCGCAGTTTTCCGATTTGGTAGGAATCTCAAGGCAAGCCTCTGTGATGGCGTTTCAGTTTGGCGACGGCTTTACAAACATGATAACTCCTACTTCGGGGGTGCTTATGGGCGTGCTTGGCGTGGCTCGCATACAGTATGTAAAATGGTTTAAATGGGTGCTACCGCTAATTCTTATTTTGTTTGTGTTAGGATTGCTCTTGCTTATACCTACCGTTACTATGGATTTAAAAGGGTTTTAGATTAAAAAAATCTCTTGCCAACTTGCGATTATAAAAAATCTTAACAAAATCACCGCTTGATTTGCAAAATCGAGCTAGCGGTGAGTCCCAATATTTTCGCGCTTCGATACGCCTTCGGCACTCAGCGACCGAAAATATTGAACATCGCAACCCGCACCGCCAACCTCAAGATTTCATCAGACAACATTTATTAAATTAAACTAAAATCGAAATTATTGGCTTTGTAATTTAAGGATTTGTTGTATCTTTGAGTTTTATTTTGAAATACAAGTACAATACATTAAAAAACTTACAATTATATGTTAACAAAAGAACAAATTGCACAACGAATAGCACAAGAATTAAAAGACGGTTACTACGTTAATCTCGGAATAGGTATTCCTACACTTGTAGCCAACTACATTCCCGAAGGAATGGAAGTTTTTTTTCATTCGGAAAATGGAATTTTGGGTATGGGCGAATTTCCAACCCCCGATGAAGTTGACGCCGACTTGATAAATGCAAGTAAACAAACTGTTACCGTAAACAAAGGAGCTTCCTTTTTCGATTCATCATTAAGTTTTGCAATGATACGCGGCGGACACGTCGACCTTACTGTTTTGGGTGCTTTTGAAGTATCTGAAAACGGCGATATAGCCAGCTGGAAAATACCAAACAAAATGGTTAAAGGTATGGGCGGAGCTATGGACTTGGTTTCTGCAGCAAAAAATATTATTGTAGCTATGCAACATTGCAATAGAAACGGAGAGTCGAAATTGCTCACAAATTGCTCCTTGCCCCTAACAGGCATCAATTGCGTTAAAAAAGTAGTTACCGACCTTGCCGTTATTGAAATCAACGACAAAGGATTTAAATTATTGGAAAGAGCTCCCGGCGTATCAGTAGAAGAAATTGTAAAAGCAACTGCTGCTCCTCTTCAAATTGAAGGAGATATTCCGGAAATGGTTTTATAATCGGTGCACTAGCACATAACTAATAGTATATGAAATTGCGGTATCCTAAGCGGGTATCGCAATTTTCTTACTTCGATGCCTTGGCGTTTCTATTAATAGGCAAGATAAACAGAATAATATCGGGAAACGTTAAGTCCAAAAGCTTTAAAAACTTATAAATAAACAACTAATTAAACTAAATTGCTATGAACAACAACTCCTTGCCAACTAACATAATGCCACAAATTGCTAACAGACGCAGCAGTAGATTTGTTAGCAGTAAAGAAATTGAACACAATAAACTAAAAAATATTTTTGAAGCTGCTATTTGGGCTCCTTCGGCTTACAATTTGCAACCTTGGTACTTTATTGTAGGTTTTAGAAACGACGAAGTATACAATAATATTTTTTCATCGCTGATGCCTGGCAATCAAATTTGGGTTAAAAACAGTCCGGTACTTGTTGCTAGCATTTCGTGTGATACGAATGCTGAAAACCAACCTAACCCGACAAGCACATACGATTTGGGACAAGCCATGGCAATGCTTTCGGTGCAAGCAACCGAAGAAGGTTTATTTGTACATCAGATGACAGGATTTGATAAAGAAATGCTGACAAATTCTTTAAATATTCCCGAAAATCACAGCATTGTTACGGTTTTCAATGTCTTTTATTTGGGCGACGGCGAAGGCTTACGAGATGCTATAAAAAAAATTGAAACTTCACCCCGAACCAGAAGAAATATAAAAGAAACGGTTTTTACCGGCAAATTCGGAAACGGAGCATCTTTTCTGTAACACGCCTTAACATAGCTCCAACATATTGGTGTTTACTATTTTAAGGTATTTGTTATTTTTGCAGTTTTAAAGCAACACATTATGGCTAATATTTTATCAATAGTAGGTCGCCCCAACGTGGGTAAGAGTACGCTATTCAACCGCCTTACGCAAACACAGCACGCCATAGTCGATTCTGTTTCAGGTGTAACTCGCGATAGGCATTACGGATTCAGCGATTGGAACGGTATTAGTTTTTCGGTAATCGATACCGGCGGTATTATTGTCGGTAGCGAAGATGTTTTTGAAGAAGCTATTATTGAGCAAGCCAAAATGGCTATTGAAGAATCGGATGTGGTTTTATTTTTAGTCGATGCTCGCGAAGGGCTTACACCACTTGACCGCGATGTTGCAGATTTGATAAGAAGATCGGATAAAAAATGTATACTTGGAGTCAACAAAGTTGATACTCCTGATAAAGAATACCTTATGGCAGATTTTTATTCGCTCGGAATTGAAGATATTTTTCCTATTTCGGCTCAAAATGGTGGCGGTACAGGCGATTTGTTGGATTTAATTGTCAAAAACTTTAACCCCGAAGTTGATACCACACTACCCGACCTGCCTAAAATTGCTATTGTCGGCAAGCCGAATGTCGGAAAATCATCGTTTATTAATACTATTCTTGGAACCGAAAGAAATATTGTTACGCCTATTGCCGGAACTACAAGAGATAGCATTTATACACAATACTCGGCTTTCGGCTTCGACTTTTTACTTATTGATACCGCAGGCTTGCGTAAGAAAAGCAAGGTCAACGAAGACTTGGAATTTTACTCGGTTATGAGAGCGATCCGCTCCATCGAAAATTCAGATGTGTGCATTCTTATGGTTGATGCAACCGAAGGTTTCGGAGCACAGGACATGAACATTTTTAAACTAATTCAAAACAATAATAAAGGTATTGTAATTGCCGTAAACAAATGGGATTTGGTTGAAAAAGACACCAATACCACTAGGGAGTTTGAAACTATTATAAAAAACACAATTTCGCCTTTTACCGATGTACCCATTGTTTTCACTTCGGTTGTCAATAAGCAGCGTATTCATAAAACCTTGCAATTTGTCAGCGATGTGTATAAAAACCGAAACCGAAAAATACCTACTCGTTTGCTTAACGATACGCTTTTGCCTATTGTTAAAGAGAAAGAGCCTCCTGTGTATAAGGGAAAAGATGTGAAAATTAAATACATTACTCAAATAAAAACTGCCTATCCTACTTTTATTTTCTTTTGCAATCTGCCTCAGTACATTAAAGACCCATATAAACGTTTTTTGGAAAATCAGATACGAGAAAAATTTAATTTTACAGGCGTACCTATCAAGCTTTATTTCAGAAAAAAATAACTATGGAAGACAACGATATTCAACGTATTGACAAGTGGTTGTGGAATGTTAGAATTTTCAAAACACGCAGCATGGCTACCGATGCTTGCAAAGCAGGCAAAGTAAAAATAGATTCTAACAATGTTAAAGCATCTAAAGAAATTAAAGTTGGCGATGTTATTAGAATAAGTCTTAATCCGCTTATAAAGACGGTAAGAGTAACGCAAATTCCTAAAAGTCGCATAGGAGCGAAACTTGTTGAGCAACACTACGAAGACTTAACTCCCGAAGAAGAATATTTGCGAGTTAAAACAATAAGAGAAACAAATATGGAATACAGGAAAAAAGGTCTAGGACGTCCAACCAAAAAAGAACGACGCAGTATCGACCTTTTGAAGAATTATAGGAATGGTGAATGGTGAATGGTGGTTGGTGGTGGCTTGTCCCGAGACTTCGGGAGTGATGGGTGAGTGGTGAGTTTCGAGTTATGAGTTATGAGTTACGAGTTGCGAGTACTTTATCTCCTGACTCAGAACTGACCCGCAACACGCAACACGTACCACGCAACACGTAACAGCCAAAAGCTAACAGCTAAAAGCCAACGGCTATTTAAGTTGGGAACGAATGGTGATTTGCCTTAAAGTAAAGAGTTGATATTTTATAATAAAGATGATGCTAAAAAAATTACAAGAAAAAATTGATTTCAAAACCAAACCCCTTGGTTCGCTTGGTTATCTTGAAAAATTGGCTTTGCAAATAGGGAAAGTTCAAAACTCGCTTACGCCTCGTTTGCAAAAACCGACCATGCTTGTTTTTGCCGCCGATCAAGGTATTGCAAAAGAAGGCGTTAGTGCCTACCCGCCGGAAGTAACTTACCAAATGGCAAAAAATATTATTGACGGCGGCGCTGCTATCAATGTGTTTTGCAAACAGAATAATATTGATATACAATTAATTGACGCCGGAATTAATTTCGACTTTTCCGATTGCAATTCGATTATAAACGCAAAAATTGCAAATGGTAATGGTAATTTTCTGCATCAAAAAGCTATGACTGAGCAACAGATAGAACAATGCTTTGAGTATGGAGAAAAGATTGTAAATCAATTGTTTGCATCAAACTGTAACGTTGTCGGCTTTGGCGAGTTGGGTATTGGCAATACTTCATCGGCAGCCATGTTGATGAGTTATTTGTGCGGATTGCCTTTGGAAAACTGCGTAGGAAAAGGAACCGGAACTACCGACCAACATCTGCAAAAAAAAATATCCATTCTAAAGCAGGCACAAGAGTTTCACGGAGAAATTATCGACGTAAAAGAAATTGTAATGACCTTTGCAGGTTTTGAAATCGTGCAAATGGCGGCTGCAATGCTTCAAGCATACAAGAAAAATATGCTAATCCTAATCGATGGCTTTACAGTAACAACCGCTTTTTTAATTGCGTACAAGATGAATCCCGACGTGATTGAAAACGCTATATTTTGTCATGTTAGCAACGAAAAACCTCATCGTCAGTTGCTTGATTACCTGAAAGTTAAGCCGATTTTGGATTTGGGCTTAAGACTCGGAGAAGGAACAGGTTGTGCTATTGCCTACCCGATTATTGTCAGCGCTGTTGAGTTTTTAAACAATATGGCGAGCTTTGAAAGTGCCAATGTTTCAAATAAAAATTAAGTTATGAAACGCCAGATAGAGTTTTTCTTTGCTGCATTGATGTTTTACACAAGAATTCCTTGTCCTAAAAAAGTGGATTGCTCCAATGTTAGTCTGAATCAGGCATTACGATACTTTCCGTTAGTGGGTATGATTGTCGGAACAATCTCTTTTTTGATATACTTGGGAGCTTCGTGGTTGTTTGGAAATGCGATTGGCATTGTCGCATCACTTGCTGCAGGAATACTCACAACCGGAGCTTTTCACGAAGACGGTTTTGCCGACGCTTTCGACGGTTTTGGTGGTGGCTGGACAAAAGAGAAAATCTTAGAGATAATGAAAGACAGCAGAATCGGGACTTACGGAACTATTGCTCTGATTTTGCTCATGGCGTTTAAATTCTTATCTCTATACATATTGTTGCCTCAACTTGAAAAAGATGGTTGGCTGATAATGTTCCTGTTTTTTATTTTATATCATTCGTTGGCTCGACTAACTTCGGGAAATATCGTTTTTACATCGCAGTATGCCAGAGATGACCTGACTTCAAAGGTTAAACCCGTAGAAAAAACTGCTACACGAACTGAAATCGTAGTTTCATATCTGTTTGGACTCACTCCTTTGGCGATTTTCACAGTTATAAATCCCATAGTTTCTATCGTCCTGATACCTCTGTTTTTATTAGTTGTTAAAGGTAATCGCTATTTCAAAAAATGGATAGGCGGATATACAGGCGATTGCTTGGGATGTATAGAGCAATTTGCCGAATTAATCATCATGTTAACTTTTGTAGCGATATGGAAATTCATGTAATCAGACATACACGCTTAAAAGCCGGATTGAACAAGTGTTACGGACAAACTGAAATTCCCGTTGCTGAGAGTTTTAAAGACGATGCTTCCGAAATAAAAAAACAGCTAAAACCACCTTACGATGCCATATTTTGCAGTCCGCTAAAACGCTGCCAAATGTTAGCTAAGGAACTAAATTTTAGTGAAATAAAGCTTGAACCTGCGTTGAAAGAAATCAGTTTTGGAAGTTGGGAGAATCAAAATTGGGACGATATTAACAGAGAGCAATTAGACAAGTGGTGCAACGATTTTGTCAACGAAACTCCGCCTGACGGCGAAAATCTCCGAGATTTTTACAGTAGAATCATAAAGTTTATCACCGACTTAAAATCAGAAAATTATAAAAAGGTGCTTCTCATCACTCACGCCGGAGTTATACGCTGTATTCATGCATATTTTAATAATGTAGCACTTGATAAATTATTTGATATTCCGGTAGGTTTTAATGAAGTGTTTGCTTTCGATCTTTGAAATTAGCTGTTAGCTTTTGGCTATTAGCTGTTGGCTGTTGAAATTGGAAGTTGGCACTTTGGCTACGCTCAGTGAGTGAAAATATTGAACTCGAGATTCAATAATACTCTCCATTTTCGGCATTTCGGGTTTCGACTACGCTCAACCACCACAATGACCGAAAATGTCGAAACTCGCAACACGCAACTCGCAACACGCAACATGCAACTCGAACTTTAATCCAAAAAACTTACTCAAATTTTACAAATTGAGCTAAAGAGCTCACTACTTCAATAGCCCTCTGAACACTATTCACATTTTTAAAACCCAAATTAATTCTGTCTTTAATTTGCTTGAACGAACAGATTTTTACATTTTGCTTTACAAAGTTTAAAATGCGTGTAAATATTTCGCTATTGTAGAAGTCGGAGTTGCTGCTGCCTACGAACTGCAAATCTAATTTATTGTTTTTAATAATCACCTTTTCAACGCCTATTGATGCAGCTATTTGTCGCATTTTTACAGCTAAAATCAGACTTTGCGTTTCCGGCGGAATCTCGCCAAATCGGTCGGTGATATTGCTTTTAAAAGTTTCTAAGTCTTGGTCGGTTTTGCAGGAATTTAAATTCTGATAAATTGAAAGTCTTTCGTTTATATTGGTTATGTACCAATCGGGGATAAGGAGTTCCAAATCGGTTTCAATTGTGCAATCTCTGACGTAGGTTTTCTGACCTTCTTCTTCAAAAACATCTGAAAATTCTTCAATTTTAAGCTCATCAATGGCTTCATCCAATATTTTCTGATACATCTCAAAGCCAATATCGGTAATAAAGCCGCTTTGTTCGGCTCCTAAAATATTTCCCGCACCTCTGATGTCCAAATCTCTCATAGCAATATTAAAGCCGCTACCTATTTCCGAAAACTCTTCGATAGTTTTAAGTCGTTTTTGAGCATTGCCTGTAAGCATGATACTTGGCGGAGCCAACAGATAACAAAATGCCTTAACATTCGACCTGCCAACTCTGCCTCGCAATTGGTGCAAATCGCTGAGTCCATACCTGTACGCATCGTTTATTATTATTGTGTTTGCGTTCGGTATATCTATCCCCGACTCAATTATTGTTGTAGAAACCAACACATCTGTATCTCCATTAATAAAATCTAGCATAATTTTCTCCAACTTTTTGCCTTCCATCTGTCCGTGCCCGATTGCAACATTGGCTTTTGGGACAAGTTTGTTTATCATCAATGCCAATTGCTCCAAATTTTGTATTCGGTTGTTGACAAAAAACACCTGACCACCCCTGTTTATTTCAAACTGTATGGCTTCTTTAATCCTTATTTCGTCGAAGGTTAATATTTCGGTATGTATAGGATATCTGTTTGGCGGCGGCGTGTTGATTATGCTCAAATCGCGTGCTCCCATAAGCGAAAACTGCAATGTACGCGGTATTGGCGTTGCCGATAGAGTTAAAGTATCGACATTGGCTTTCATTTTCTTTAGTTTTTCCTTGTGCGATACTCCGAATTTTTGCTCCTCGTCGATTATCAGCAGACCTAAATCCTTGAATTTAATGTCTTTACTGAACAATCTGTGAGTGCCAATGATAATGTCAACTTTACCGCTTTCAAGGTCTTTAAGTGTTTCCGTTTGTTTGGCTTTCGACTTAAATCTGTTGATGAAATCAACATTGCAAGGCAAGTCTTTTAGTCTGTCTTTAAAAGTATTGTAATGCTGAACCGTAAGTATGGTTGTTGGAGCGACAACAGCCACTTGCTTGCTATCGGCAACGGCTTTGAAAGCGGCACGTATGGCTATTTCCGTTTTACCAAAACCTACATCGCCACAGATTAATCTATCCATAGGAAATGCCGATTCCATATCTTTCTTAACATCTTCGGTAGCTTTGAGTTGGTCGGGCGTATCTTCGTAAATAAACGATGCCTCCAACTCGTGTTGTAGATATGAATCGGGACTATAAGCAAAACCTTTAATGGCACGTCTTTGAGCGTATAGCTTAATCAGGTCGCGAGCCAAATCCTTAACCTTGCCTTTAGTCTTGTTTTTTATGCGAGCCCAATTATTACTTCCTAATTTGTCGATTTTCGGAATTACTCCTTCCTGACCTGCATACTTTGATATCCTGTGCAAAGAGTGAATGCTAACGTACAGAATATCATTGTCTTTGTACAAAATACGTATAGCTTCTTGAAGTTTGCCGTTGTTGTCAATTTTTTCCAATCCGTCGAAAACTCCGATACCGTGGTCAATATGAGTAACAAAATCACCGGGTTTTAGCGAAAGAATTTCCTTAAGGGTATATGATTTTTTAGCATCGTAGCTGTGCTGAATCTTGTATTTATGGTACCTTTCAAAAAACTGATGGTCGGTAAAGCACGCTATTGAAAGCTCTGTAGATATAAAACCCTGATGATACGAAAGTAACAGAGTGCTGTACTCGGCTTTGTTTTCGATGCCGCGGTTGTACATCATATCCTCAAGTACGTTGGTAATTCTGTCTAATTGCTTTTGCGAATCGGCTACAATGTAGTTTTTAATATTGTTTTCGGTATTTTCAATCAGTTGTTCTAAAAAGCGTTCGAACATTTTATTAAAAACCGGCTGAGGTTTTATATCAAAAACGTAATCTTCGGTGTTTTCAAAAATTGAAGAAGAGCCAAACTCAACAACGGTATGGTTTGAAAGACTTTCTAAAAATTCCGAATCGTTGCAAAAAAGCTGTTCAGGTTTTTGAAAATCAGACTCTTGCAGACTTTCTGCATAGATTTTACAAGCATTGTTGTAGTATTCTTCTAATTTTAGCTTGATGATGTTGGTATCTTTAATCCAAACAATGGTGTTTTGCGGTATTAAAGAAAACAAAGATATTTTTTCGGAAACAATATCCTTGCTTTGCAAATTTGAAATTATAGTTATGTGGTCAAGCAAATCGACCGAAATTTGAGTTTCGGGGTCGTATGAGCGTATTGACGTTACTTTGTCGTCGCTGAGTTCAATTCGGTACGGCAAATCGTTGTTGAACGAAAAAACATCAATAATACCTCCTCTAACTGCCATTTGTCCGGGTTCTATAACAAAATCGCTGTGCTTGAAGTTGTATTCGGCTAACAAATCGTACAGAAAATCGAAATCAACTTTTTCGTCTTTGCTGATTTTTATAGTTCTTTTCTTTAGTAACGATTCTTCAACAACTTTTTCGGCTATTGCCTCAGGAAAAGTAACTACAATTGTAGTTTTATTGTTTGAAGTAATGCGTTTCAGAACTTCCGTACGAAGCAATATTGAAGAATTGTCGATTTTCTCGTAATCGTAAGGTTGACGAAAGGAATCGGTAAAAAGTAATACTTTTTTATTGTGAAATTTTTCGTTATTTTCGGCAAACAAACTCTCCAAATCGTTTGCAAAATAAATGGCTTCTTCTTTATCAGGCAAAACTACGACTTGCAAATTAACATTGTTGTAGCTTGGCAAAGCTGTAACAATTGGAGCAGCTCCTCTTAAACCTTTAACGAAAAATTTTTGTTTCTGCGAACCGACTATTTTCTTGATTAGATTGGCAGTATAAACATTATTGTTAAATGCTGAAATTAACGGATTTAGCTTTTTTGTCGGCTCTTGCATCGAAAATATTAATACTTTTTGTACTGCAAAAGTATTGATTTTCTACGAAAATCGGCATAGCACAACTCGGAAGTTTTAGCTAAATGACACAATATGTGCTATAGCTTAAACTCGTACAGCACAATTATTTTGCCAATTAAAACAGCATTTAAATACTATCTGTTGATAATAAATTTACTATAAAACTGCTTTTTGTCGTTTGAAGTCTGCACGGCATACACTCCGTTTGGCAGATTACTTACGTTTATATTAATAATATTATTTACAGGCTGTTGTAGCTTTTCGTTTATTAAACATTTGCCTGTTAAGTCCATTATTTTTACGTTGTATAAGCTGTTGTTATTAGGTTGATTGAGTTTAATATTTATTTCTGAGTTTGCGGGATTAGGATAAATGCTAATACCGGTTTCATCATCTATATATGTTTTGTCGTCCGAAACAAAACTGCCGTCATTTACTAACTCAAAAGTACAACCGCAGTCCGTACTTATGTATAATTCAGGCATATACGCCAGATCCATAAGAACAAAATTGGGTTTAGCTTTTGTAAATACAGAATAAACCAAGCAATTATCTCTTCCGGCAATGTATCCGTACTCAAGCGAAATGTTTTCATCATATTTCAGTGATTGAAGGTTCCATGTATCACCGTAATCCGTACTTCTGTACAATTTGAAATAAGTAGGTTCGTGAAAAACAACAACTATATATACTTCACCGGGTGTTGGACCCGCAAATAGCATTTCAATGGTTTCATAATATAAAGGATGTACTTCCTTTCCGGCTATTTCAAAGGGAATAGGTTTTTCGGTGAATGAAGCACCGTAATCTGTGCTGTACATTAAATGGTATTGATAGTTTGTAGTAGAATCGTGTTTTAAAGTGTAAAGTTGTCCGCTAATATTAGTTGGAGCAATTAATATATGGTAACCCAACACTGTTTGAAAAAAATCAGGATTGGTTTGATAAATGCTGTCGGTTTTTTTATCGGAAAAGTAAATACCACGCATGTCAGAATGATTATAAATGTAATAATATTCGTCCTTAACCCAACCTGATTTAATGCGTACTGGTTTTGACATAAGAAGAGTATCCCACGTTTCCCCTTCGTCATTACTATAATATATGGGTTGATAACCATAAAAATTACGAACTATAACAAAACCATCGCCTTTATTGGCGGCAATAGAAACAGCATAGCCATAACCCATATCAAAAGTGTTAACTTTTTTAGCATCAACTCCGTAGTTTGTATAATGAATTACAGATGGTATTGCATTATCAATCGTACCTAAAGGAGAATAATAGTATAAATCGTCGTTGTTGTGCCCCAAATCAATTGTAGAATTCGGATACTGACAATACAAAATTGTAGAAAAGACTACTAAAATTAAGGTAAGTACTATATTTTTCATGGCATTAATATTTGAGTTTCTGATGATTGCACTAAACTTTTTCAAATATACAAAAAATGTTAAAACACAAACAAAAAAAATAAAAATTAATAAATAATTAAAGTCGGCACAAAAAAAGATACTGCCCTTGCGAACAGTATCTTAAGATATTAGTAATCTATTCTGCCTTATTTTAATATCTTTCTACGCTTATACTACTTAATCCCGATTTAAAGTCAATGTTTATAAAGTTTTTAGCCTTGCTATAATCGGAACTTCTGTACTTGCCGTCAACTTTTTCAAAACCAATAAAATTTGTGCTCGAAAGTGCCGACTCTTTAGTAATTTCTACACCCGACTGATAAGGAACTTTAATTGTAACATTTGCAGCTCCCGTTTCGACTAATATGTCGGTTTTGGGGAACAAATCGCCGACTGTAATTTCTATATCGGCAGCGCCTCCGGCAAGCTTGATATTTCTGACTTTAAATTTGGATAGGTCGAAATCGACGTCGGCAGCACCAATGTTCATTTCAAAATCCCAAACGGGTTGCTGATTAAGTTTAAGATCGGCGTCTAAATCGAAATCATTAATTTTAAAGTTTTCATCTTTGACTGAGAACTCCAAAACTTTTTCTTTTGGCTCATCTTTTTTCAAAACAAATGCGAAGTTTTCTTTAAAAATTTCCTTTTCTACCTCAGCAATAGCCAAATAATTATTGCAAGTATCATCAATGCTAAACTCGCCTGCACCAACGTTAAGAATAAGTTTTGCATCGGTTGTTGTGCTATCAAAAGCTTGATATAATTTTACCGGTTTTGCGTTTGGATCTCGGTCTCTGTCCTGGTCTTGATATCGATATCGGTCTCGGTCTTGCCTGTTATATTCTGCGTAATATCCTTTTTGCCTAACAATACCCATAGATTTGTACGATGCAAGCAGTACAGACAGTAATACTATTAATATGGAAATAATTAATTTGTAGCTACTTTTAATCTCCAACAAGGTTACGCCCCAAAGCATTATAAGCACCGGAATAGCAAGTCTGAAGATTTTTGAAGTAAAAATAACTATGTCTAAAAGGTGAAGCAAAAGCAATACTCCTACAATAATAAGGATTACACCCCAAAATATTTTTTTATGATTCATGACTGTTTGATTTTTTTGTTAATACTTATTTTAATTATTTTTTTAGGTCTTCGTCGTAAAGGTCATCTACGTCAGTAGTGTTTTCATTTTTACCGTTTTTATCTATTCGGTCAAACAAATTGCCTCCGCTTATAAGCAATGCAATACCGCCTAATACAAGCAATGTGGGCCAAATGTAGACAAAATCGTGGTACCTAATAAAGTTACCTAACAAAATGAAAAAACCTACAAGTATTGCAATGATGCCTAAGGATGTTCTGTTTTTACGCTTTTTTTTTTCATCGTCAACTATCTCGAAATCGGTTTCTTCGATGTCGGTAAATTTATTATTGTTCTTCTGTGTGTTAGTCTGATTTTCACTAGTTTTCATAGGAACAACCAATGCGAGAATAATATATATAAGCAGTCCGCCGCCACCAACAAGTGTCAGGAGTATAAATATTATTCTGATGATTACAGGGTCGATTACAAAAAATTCGCCCAAACCGGTACATACGCCGGCAACAAATTTGTTTTCTCTAACTCTGTAGAGTTTTTTTGCTTTATTTTCCATTGTTTTAATTGTTAAATGTTTGTTTGCCTTTTTGACAAGTATAAAACAAAAAGGTTACACTTTTTTGAAAATTTTTTTGAAATGATTTTTTTCCTCCGTGCAAAAATATTGCTCAAACTGTTGCTACTACATATGTTTCTTGGAGAAAAAAGTACTTGGACTTGCCACACGATGCAATCGTGCGGTAGCAAATGGGTATCTCGGAGAAAAAAGTACTTGGACTTGCCACACGATGCAATCGTGCGGTAGCAAATGGTTCGGTGCTACGCACCTTTATTTGAATTTTTGCTGTTTATGTTACAAATTGTGCGGTGCTACGCACCTTTTTGTACTTAACTTAGCCATTAGCTCTTGGCTCTTTATAATTAACAATTAGTAATCAACCCCGAAGTTTCGAGATTGTGGCAAAACAGTTTAACAAAGTCGCAGACTTACGCTTGATTTACAAAAGCGAGCGGTATGAAATTTTACTCATTTAAAAGCCTTTTTACGCAGAATATGTATAAAAGAAACGTTAAAAATTTCTGAATCCCTGTAAGAAATTTAGTTTCTTTTATACGGTTTTTATTGCCTAAAGGCAATAAAAAATTCCTTGTAAAAAGTGTCTTT
>JAQVEX010000033.1 GCA_028697555.1 Lentimicrobiaceae bacterium
TGTAACTGTGTAAAGGTAATCGTCAACAACATTAAATCGAGCAAGCGAGCCGGCTCTACTGTTGTTTGGACTAATACCGCTATCAGAGTCACTTTTGTTCATCGAACATGACGCTAATACTGTAATTAATACTAATGCAATTATTATTTTTATTGTTTTCATTGTTTTCAGATTTTAAAATAAATTTTTAGAAGTTCTTTTTCCAAGCAACCAAAATCCCGTCTTCAGGTCGGTACAAATTAATGGAGTGAGTTGACCACTGCCTAAAAGGGTCTTCAAATTCGGGAAAAATATTTCTTATACGTTCGGTTACTTCAATGTTTTGAAAATTATCAGAAACCTTTATAGCAATTAAATCTACTGCATTATCGGCGTAAATAATATTGTCTTTTACAGCCATATCAACGCAACCGTCGATGTGTATAAACGCAACTTTTACAGGATTGCTCGGGTCGGAATTGTCTATTATGTGAATTCCTTCGTACAGTTCGTTTAGCAGAATATAATTGTTGTGTAAATATATTTTGCCTGGATTTTTAACAGGGACGTTTGTTTGTAATCCAACGGCTTTTTCCATGTCAGCCCTTTTCATATAAACAGGGTTATAATACATGTTTTCAACGGGGCTGTAGCTTACAGATGAAGTTACAAACAAGCCCATAATAAGAATTGCGAATATCTTTATTCCTCTATTAGTTAAATTTTGTTTCATAATAATTAAAAATTTTCATTATTAGTAAAGGGGAAATAAATGCGTTTTGAGTTGCATGTATTAAAAATAATTATCACAAAATTTATTTTTCAGTTTTTAATATGGTTGAAAATGTTATTTTTGCCTTCCTAAATATTACGTTTTTAAGTATGCAACAAGTACTTCAATATTTCCAAGGATTTGTTTCGTTGTTTTATCCTAAAACATGTGTCTCTTGTGGGAATGTGCTTTTGTTTAGCGAAAAACTAATGTGTACTCATTGTCATTATAATTTGCCTCAAACTCATTTTCTTGAGCAAGACGAAACGGCTATGGACGATATATTTAAAGGACGTGTTAGAGTCGAAAAAGCTTTTGCTTTGTATTACTTTCAAAAGGCAGGCGGAGTTCAAAAAATGATACACCTTTTAAAGTATAGAAATCGCCCTGATATAGGAGTGTTTCTTGGCAACTTATTAGGTCATCAACTGCTAAATTCGGAACTGCTGTCAAAACTTGATGTAATAGTACCCGTTCCGTTGCACCCTAAAAAAATGAAGCAAAGGGGTTATAATCAGAGCGAAATGATTGCTAATGGTGTAGCCGAAATTGTTGATATTGAAGTAAATACTAGCTCGGTTGTTAGAGAAGAATATACATCGACTCAAACAAAAAAAAACAGGATAAGCAGGTGGCAAAATGTGAAAAGCGGTTTTAAAGTAGTAAATCCTGAATTAATTGAAAACAAACACGTTTTAGTTGTTGATGATATTATTACAACAGGTGCAACTATTGAAGCCTGCGTACATAATATTTTGCAAGTCTCAAACGTTGTAGTTAGTGTAGCTTGTATAGGATATGCAAAATCGTGATAAATAAATGGTGATGGGTGATGAGTGATGAGTGATGGGTGGTATATAGCCTTTAGCCTTTGGCTCTTAGCCCTTGGCTGTTGGCAAGACTTAGCCAATAGCTAACAGCCAACAGCCAAAAGCAAACTAAGTAAATAACCAAAAAATAAAGACATATGAAAAGACTTTTTAAATCATTATTAATACTATGTATGCTTTGTAGCTGTGCATACGGACAAAAACCATCAAAATTGTTTATAGATGGTAATGTTGGATTAAACACGGTATGGATAACAAATCAAAATGCATACGGCAATATGCGAATACCATACGGTACTACCTTTGGTCATACCGTTTCGTTGGGTGTTGCATTACAATCTGAGATATTCGGCTTAGATGCTTCAATCGGGAACCTCCGATTAGGGCAGTTTTATTCAGGAGAGCAGTATGGTGGAATTTCCAATTGGGGAATAAATTTAAATTATATACAAGTGCCTGTTTTAGCATCTGTTAAGTTGTTAGACGATGGTAATTCGGCTTGGTTATCGGCAGGACCTAGTTTTTTATTCCTTCTTAATGCTAAACAAAAATTTGAAAGAAAAGGGGGTGACCCTTTGCCTCATCCCGAATATTTTGTACAAGGTGAATACGACGTTAAAGAAAGATTTCAGAAATTCGATGTCGGTTTTGCACTCAGAATAAAGAGAATGTACAGGTTTTCAGGTTCGGAGAGTATGTTTTACTGGGCTTTTAATTCATATTTCGGAATTCTTGACATTCATGCAAAAGACTACAGAATAAAAGACTATCAAGGAATATACAAGCATTCTCACAATATGTATTTTGGAGTAACCGCAGGCTTTTGTATTAATATTAAAAAGTAATTAAGCCGGTAATTTGATAATAAATATAATATCCGATTATTAAGTAAAAGGTAATATTATAAAGATTTTATTAAACTTAATATTATAAAGTTAACTAAATTAATTATTTTTGCATTTTACCTTATCAGATAAAATAATAAATATTAAAGGATTGTTAACTTATAAGTATTTTGTAGTTTTGCAGTTGGTAATGTAGACCGAATTATTAATACAAATAACGAGAACACTGACATATATGGAGTTTACAGCAAAATACATAGCTGAATTGGCAGCTGGAAAAATTATTGGCAACCCTGATGCGGTTGTCAATAATGTATCCGGTATTACCGAAGCTAAAGAAGGCTCTCTTTGTTTTTTGTCGAACAAGAATTATAGTAGTTATGTTTATACGACAAAGGCAGCTGCTGTAATAGTTTCATCTGACTTTAAACCGGAAAAACCCTTCGATACCACTTTAATAGTTGTAGATGACCCGTATTACAGTTTTGCAAAGCTATTGCAAGTGTATTCTACCATAATAAATCCTCCAAAGCAAGGTGTTTCCGATAAATCGACAATAGCTGAATGTGCTAAAATCGGTAAAAATGCATACATTGGCGAGTATGTTGTTGTGGGCAAAAATGTAACAATAGGCGATAATGTTCAAATATATCCCTTGTGCTATATCGGCGATAATGTATCAATTGGCGACGATACAATCTTGTACCCTTCGGTTGTAATTTATTACAATTCGCACATAGGAAACGGTTGTACATTGCATTCGGGAGTTGTTATTGGATCTGATGGTTTTGGTTTTGCCCCTCAAAATTTAAAAGAATACGAAAAAATACCTCAAATCGGCAACGTTATTTTAGAGGACCACGTCGAAATTGGTTCAAATACGGTTGTAGATAGAGCTACATTGGGTTCTACAATAATCAGAAAAGGTGTCAAATTAGACAATCTTATTCAGGTTGCACATAATGCTGAAATAGGCGAAAATACAGTTATGGCTGCTCAATCGGGAGTGGCAGGCTCGACAATTTTGGGGAAAAATATGATGATAGGCGGACAAGTAGGTTTTAAAGGTCATATAAAAATAGCCGACGAGGTAAAAATAGCTGCCCAAAGCGGAATACTATCATCGGTTAAGGAAAAGGGTATTTCTCTGATGGGAGCACCGGCTTTTGAATATGGCAAATACATGAGAGCGTATGCATTATTCAGAAACATTGAAAAACTTAATAATAAAATCAATAGTTTAGAAAAAGAAATAGAACAACTTAAAACAAAACAGTAATTAAAATTTATTGAATTGGACAAACAAACGACTTTAAAAGACACTTTTGTAATTACAGGTACAGGACTTCACACCGGTAAGGTGGCTACTGCAACTTTTAAGCCTGCTCCTGAAAATCATGGGATTAAATTCTGTAGAGTTGATTTGCCCGAAAAACCTATTATTGCTGCATTAGCCGACAATGTTGTCGATACATCTCGAGGAACTACTATAGCAGTAAATGATATTAAAGTATCAACAATAGAACACTCTCTTGCCGCTCTTGTGGGTTGCGGAGTTGATAATGTTCTTATTGAGGTTGACGCAGGCGAAGTGCCTATATTGGACGGTAGTTCAAAAGCTTTTGCCGAAGCAATTAACAAGGTTGGAATAGTTGAACAAAACGCTAAGCGTGATTATTTCGTTGTTGAAGAACCTATCAGCATTTACGACGAAAAAAGACAAAGCGAATTAATCATTGTACCCGATGATGATTACAGATTATCGGTTATGATAGATTTCGATACTAAAGTTTTGGGAACTCAATTTGCATCAATACGTAGTATATCGGAATTTTCTAACGAAATAGCATCGAGCAGGACGTTTGTATTCTTGCACGAGCTTCAACAACTTATTCAGCACAATTTGATAAAAGGCGGAGAATTAAACAACGCAATAGTTTTTGTAGATAAAGCTGTTACCGACAAAGAACTTAGCGATTTATCAACTTTTTTCAACAAACCTAATTTATCTGTGGTTGAAGAAGGTATTTTAAACAATTTAGAACTACGACACCCTAATGAACCGGCTCGTCATAAACTTCTAGATGTTATTGGCGATTTGGCTTTGGTAGGACAACCAATAAAAGGTCATGTTATTGCCACACGACCCGGACACAGCATAAACACAAGTTTTGCAAAACAAATCAGGAGCATAATAAAAAGCACAAGAACATCAGCACCAAAAATTGACTTAAATGCTGAGCCTGTTTATAATATAAATCAAATACAAAACTTTTTACCACATCGCCCGCCATTCTTGCTTGTTGATAAAATTATGCATATTGAAAAAGAGCGAATTATAGGCGTAAAAAATGTTACTATGAATGAACCGTTTTTTGTAGGACATTTTCCTGGCGAACCTGTTATGCCCGGAGTTCTTGTAGTTGAAGCAATGGCTCAAGCAGGAGGTGTTTTAATTCTTCATAATTATCCAAATCCCGAAGATTACACCACTTATTTTGTTAAAATAAATGAGGTTAAGTTCAGAAATAAAATTGTGCCTGGCGACACATTGGTATTCGACTTAAGAACCGTATCTCCAATAAGAAGAGGTATAATACATATGGAAGGTAAAGCATATGTTGGAGATAAGCTCGTAACCGAAGCCGATTTGATGGCACAAATCGCACTTAAACCCACAAACTAATTATGATATGATAAATAATTTGTCGGCATTTGTACATCCAAAAGCAAAAATTGGAAAAGACGTTATTATTTCGCCGTTTGCCTACATCGACGAAAATGTTGAAATTGGCGACGGCACATTTATAGGACCTCATGTATCAATTATGTCGGGTGCTAGAATCGGAAAACAGTGCAAAATATATCATGGTGCTGTTGTTTCAGAAATACCACAAGATTTAAAATATAAAGGCGAAGACACTCTTGCTATTATAGGCGATAATACTATTGTCAGAGAGTATGTTACTATAAATAAGGGAACATTAGCCAATATGGAAACCGTAATAGGCAAAAACTGTCTTATTATGGCTTACGCTCACGTTGCCCACGATTGCATAATTGGTGATAACTGTATATTAGCTAACAATGCTACTCTTGCCGGACATGTTATTGTTGAAGATTGGGCTATTCTGGGCGGTTTGGTTGCTGTGCATCAGTTTGTCAGAATAGGTAGGCATTCTATGATTTCGGGTGGTTCTCTAGTCAGAAAAGACGTGCCACCATACGTTAAGGCAGCAAAAGAGCCACTTTCGTATATAGGTGTTAATTCTA
The DNA here is from genome assembly GCA_028697555.1 of Lentimicrobiaceae bacterium. NCBI lineage: Bacteria > Pseudomonadati > Bacteroidota > Bacteroidia > Bacteroidales > Lentimicrobiaceae > Lentimicrobiaceae bacterium. Next base: position 5,700 of record JAQVEX010000033.1, read on the forward strand.
TAGGACTTTCGAGACGAGGCTTTGCTAGTCAGCAAATAGAAGCAATTAAAGATGTGTATCGTATTATTTATGTAAAACATAAAAACATTTCAAATGCAGTTAAGGAGGCAGTTGCTGAGTTGCCCGAATCGGAAGAGAAAAAGTTTATTGTTGATTTTATAAGGAATTCGTCGAGAGGTATAATGAAAGGATACGATGCTTCGCAACCCTACGAAGAATAATTGACTACTTTTACGCCCAATTTTTGCTTTATAGCAATTATTGAAACGTTTACTTTAATTCTCAAAAACAAATTATTTGCACGTGAAAGTAATATTAAAAAATATTGCGAAGAAGTACGAAAGCCAATGGGTTTTTAAAAATATAAACGTTGAAATTTGTTCCGAGCAAAAATATGCTATTCTAGGGACTAACGGTTCCGGAAAATCTACTCTGTTACGTATTATTTCGTCTTACATGTTGCCAACGCTTGGCGAAGTAATTTACCATTCCGATAATTCAATAATTGCTCACGATCAGGTACATAAGTACGTAAATTACGCAGCTCCTTATATAAACTTTGTTGAAGAGTTTTCGGTAAAAGAGTTTTTAAGATTTCACAAGCAATTTAAACCTTTTGTCAATGGGTACGGCATCGACGAAGTATTAGACGAAATGCAATTAAAAAATCAGGCTGACAAAAAAATTGCACACTTATCGTCGGGTATGAAACAGCGTTTGCGTTTAGCAGTGGCTTTTTTAACCGAAAGCAAGCTAATACTGTTAGATGAGCCGATTACAAATTTAGACAGTGATGCAATAGCGTGGTACAAGTACATGATAAACACTTATACAAAAAATAAAACGTTGCTTGTAAGTTCAAATTCCGTAGAGCCTGAATACGAATTTTGCGATTACATTATTAGTTTAAGTCATTAAAAATTATTATTTTTGGAAAAAATTTAACACATATAAACTATGCTAACAAAAGAAGATATAAAACAAATAAAACTCAGAGGTAGCGATAAGGATGTTGTATTAAAACAATTAGACAATTTTCATACGGGTTTTCCTGCACTTAATTTGGTGCGTCCGGCAGTTGTTGGCGATGGTATAAAGGCATTTAGTCAGCGCGATGCTAAAAAATTATCGTATTTCTACGATTCAAATTCAAAAATGTATGAGATATTAAAATTTGTGCCGGCATCGGGAGCAGCAAGCCGTATGTTTAAAGATTTGATTGAATTTGTTGATGCATGCAGTCAAAGCAAAAAGGAAGACGAAGCCCAAATTTTGAAAAAAGATAAATGGAAAAATGTAAAAGAATTTTTCGATAACATTAAAAAATTCGCATTTTACGACAAACTTGCCGAAGTGATGAAAAAAAGCGGCTTTGATATTAAGCAAGAAATGGACAATAAAAACTTTACCAACATAATCGATTTCTTACTTAACCCCAAAGGCTTAAACTACGCCAACTTACCCAAAGGTTTGTTATTGTTTCACAAATATACCGATAGCAACAGAATGCCAATAGAAGAACATATGGTTGAAGCATCGGAATATTGCAAATGTAAGGAAAAAAGGGCAGCAATACATTTCACCGTATCGCCCGACCATGCCGACCTTTTTCTTGACGAAATTAACAGAGTGAAAGATAAATACGAAGAAGAGTATGATGTAACCTATGAGTTGACTTTTTCGCTACAAAAATCTTCAACCGATACTATAGCCGTTAATATGGATAATACTCCTGTCCGCGACGAAAACAAACAATTAGTGTTTCGCCCGGGAGGACACGGTGCATTAATTGAAAACTTAAACGACAGAGAAAGCGAAATTATTTTCATTAAAAATATCGACAATGTTGCTCCCGAAAGCCACGGCGATACGACGTATTTGTACAAAAAAGTTTTGGGAGGCTTTTTATTCGAACTTCAAGATATAATTTTCGACCACTTAGAAACCTTAGATGGAGGTCCCGACGACGAAGATATTAGGTCTATAGTCAGATTTATTAAAACAAAACTCGGCTTTGAAATTTATCCCGATTTTAATTCTTTGACTCAGGAAGATAAGATTGAGTACCTTCATAATAAATTAAACCGACCAATACGAGTGTGCGGAATGGTGAAAAACGAAGGCGAGCCCGGAGGAGGTCCGTTCTGGGTTAAAAATCAACGAGGTGAGGTGTCCTTACAGATTGTCGAATCTTCGCAAATAAACATGGATAACCCCGAACAAAATAAAATTTTCAAAGCATCTACTCACTTTAATCCTGTGGATTTGGTTTGCGGCGTGAGAGATTACAAGGGTAGAGTCTTCGATCTGTTAGATTTCGTCGACCATCAAACAGGTTTTATTTCAATAAAATCAAGAGAAGGTGTAGATATTAAAGCTCAAGAACTACCCGGACTTTGGAATGGAGCTATGGCTAATTGGAATACGGTTTTTGTCGAAGTACCTATACAGACATTTAATCCTGTTAAAACCGTAAACGACCTGCTTCGTAGCGAACACAATGAGAAATAATAATTTTTTTAACCGATACTAAAATGATTAGAAAATACTTGTCAACTTGTATTATTGTGCTTTTTTGCGCCTTTTTTAACGTGATTAGTGCACAGAAGTATAGCATAGAGTTTAAAATTGATGAAGTTCCCGATACTCTTATTTATTTGGCTCATTATTACGGAGATAGACAATTTGCCGACGATACGGCTTATATAAATGAAAACGGAGTTTTTAAATTTGAAGGAGATAAAAAACTACAAGAAGGAATGTACCTTATTGCAGGCAGTAATAATACTAAGTACTTAGATTTTTTTATCGATGATGAGCAAAGCAATATTAAAATAGATTTTAACCCCTATGATTTGGTTAATACGGCTAAAGCTGTGAATAGTACTGCAAACACTATGTTTTTTGATTATATAAAATTTATAGATAGGAAATATAGAGAGAAACAGGAAATCCTGAAAATTTCTAAAAACCCCGATTTGTCACAAGACTCATTGGAAATATTGAATGCAAGAATAGCACATTTTAATGTTGAAGTAGAAGAATATATCGATTATATGCAAATTAATTATCCTAAAAGTTTTGTTCCGGTATTTATACTTTCGAATATTGAGGCAGATTACATTGAATTAGCTGAAAAATATGCTGCTGCCCAAAATAAAGAAGTCGATAGCGTTGATATTTACTTTGCTTACAAACATCATTTTTTCGATAATTTCAACTTCAGTGACGACAGAATGCTTTATACGCCCAATTTCATCAACAGAGTTGATGATTACTTGCAAAGGTTGGCAGTTCCTATTCCCGATTCATTGAACAAAGAAGTTGATTATTTGTTGAGCAAAGCATTAAACAGTAATGAGCTTAAAAAATATTTGGCGTGGTACTTAGGTATGAAGTACGAAACTTCAAGAATTATGGGTCATGATGCTGTATTTGTGCATATTGTAAACAATTACCTGCGTAACGGTAAAATAGATTGGCTATATCCCGAAATTTCAGAAACCGTATTACAAAAAGTTGATAAAATACAGAATTTGCTAATAGGCAGTAAAGCACCTAATTTAATTTTATTAGATACGGCAGATGTGGCGCACTCAATTTACGATTTCGACAACGATTTTCTTATTCTGTACTTCTGGAATTCCGATTGTTGGCACTGCGAGGAGGAGGTTCCAAAGGCTATTGAGTTTTATAACAGAAATAAAGCTAAATACAATTTGGAAATAGTTGGGATATGCACAACTCCCGATATTGGCGAAATGAAGAGTTATATGAAAGAAAATAAGCTTCCTTGGCTTAACTTAAACGGGCATAAATCTTTGCAAGGAAATTATTTCCATCTATACGATGTAACCAGCACGCCTTTAATGTATATGCTTGATAAGGACAAGAAGATACTGACAAAGTTTTTGCTAACTACCGAAATACAAGAATATTTAGACAGAGAATATGCCGAATAAGCATTAAGCTTAAGGTATTTTCATAAACTTATGAGTCTGCAAAGAAACTTTCCACTCGGGATTGTCGAGTACAAAATCTACAATTGTTTGCATTATTTTGTCCATTCTGCTCCATTCTGGTTGCAGATATAGAAGACAATCCTTTTCAACTTTTTTGGCATTTTCAACAGCCCACGCAATATCGTCTTCGTTTTGAATAATGACTTTAAGCTCGTCGGCAATCTTATAAAACTGCTTTAATGGAGGATGTTGTTTTTTGGGTGAAAGGCATATCCAATCGAACTGTCCCGAAATATCGCAGGTGCCGGAGGTTTCAAGATGAATTTGCAAGTTTTTCTTTTTAAGCAAATTGCACAACAAATCAAGGTTGTAATTCAATGGTTCTCCGCCGGTAATAACAACAGTATTTACTTTTGCATTGTCAATTTTGCTTACAATTTCTTCAACAGCTGTAAGTTCGTGCAAATTCGGATTCCAACTTTCTTTAACATCGCACCACGAGCATCCCACGTCGCAGCCGCCAATACGCAGAAAAAAGCTAGCTTTGCCTGTGTGAAAACCTTCGCCCTGTACAGTGTAAAAGGCTTCCATCAGGGGAAGTTGTTTGCCTTGTTGCAATTCTTTTGGTTGTATCAATTGAGCAAGTTTATTTGTTTTTGCCGAATTTTTCGTAGGCAGTCAAAGTGTTTTGCAATAACGAAACAATAGTCATAGGTCCAACACCGCCGGGAACAGGAGTAATATGTGATGCTTTTTTCGATACTTCTTTAAAATCAACGTCGCCTGTAATGTGATAACCTTTTTCCGAGTCGTCGGGGATACGGTGTATTCCAACATCAATAACAACAACGCCTTCTTTAACCATATCGCCTTTAATAAGTTCGGGTTTTCCGACAGCCACAATTAAAATATCGGCTTGTTTTGTATAAAATTCCAAATTTTTGGTCTTCGAATGGCATATCGTAACAGTTGCATTTCCGTACTCGAAGTTTCTAGATAACATAATACTAATAGGAGTTCCAACGATATTGCTTCTGCCAACAACAACACAATGCTTTCCTTCTACTTCAATTCCCGAACGTTTAAGTAATTTGATAATTCCAAGAGGTGTAGCCGGAAAAAACACACCATCGCCTGTAACCATAAGTCCGAGATTATGAGGGTGGAATCCGTCAACATCTTTTTTCGGATTAATACGATTTATAACCTTGTCTGTATTGATATGCTTAGGCAATGGAAGTTGGACAATAAAACCGTCGACTTCATCGTCTTCGTTTAAAAAATCAATAAGTTCTATAAGTTGTTTTTCGGTGGTTTTTTCATCAAGTTTGTAAACAGTAGATGTAAAGCCAACCGATTTTGCAGCTTTTTCTTTTGAGTTAACGTACGACTGACTAGCCGGATCAGTACCAACTAATATTGCAGCAATATGAGGAGCCCTTTCCCCACAATCAATAATTCCCGCACATCTCTGGGCAAATTCTTTTTTTATTTCTGATGAAATTTTTTTACCGTCTATAATTTGCATGGTATTTTATTTAAATTGTTATCTTCTTTTTTTAATTTTTCTTGCAAGATTTTTGGCTCCACCGTTTGTGGTAATGCTTCTCATCATTTTTCTAGTGTCGTCAAATTGTTTTATAAGTCTGTTTACTTCTTGAATATTTGTACCGCTTCCCAAAGCAATTCTTTTACGTCGGGAGCCGTTAAGCACAGCAGGATTTGCTCTTTCGTACGGAGTCATACTTTGTATAATAGCTTCAATGCCTTTAAATGCGTCATCGTCTATATCAACATTTTTAAGAGCCTTACCCATACCGGGTATCATACCCAATAAGTCTTTAACGTTACCCATTTTCTTAATCTGTTTTATTTGGTCAATAAAGTCGTTAAAGTCGAACTGGTTTTTAGCAATTTTTTTCTGAAGTTTTCGAGCTTCGGTTTCGTCGTATTGTTCTTGAGCTTTTTCAACAAGGGTAACAATGTCGCCCATACCCAAAATACGGTCAGCCATTCTGTCGGGGTGAAAAACATCGATAGCATCAATTTTTTCGCCTATTCCGACAAATTTTATAGGCTTGTTTACTACTGAGCGTATTGTTAGAGCTGCACCACCACGAGTATCACCATCGAGTTTGGTTAAAACAACACCGTCGAAATCAAGCGTATCGTTGAAGGTTTTGGCTGTATTAACCGCGTCTTGACCCGTCATTGCATCAACAACGAAAAGTGTTTCCTGCGGATTCAAAGCTTCTTTAAGGCTTTTAATCTCATTCATCATCAAATCGTCGATGGCAAGTCTACCGGCGGTATCTACTACCACAATATCAAAGCCGAAGCTCTTAGCGTGGCTCAGCGCCGATTTAGCAATTTTAACTACATTTTTATTTTCGGGTTCCGAATATACTTCAACGCCTATTTGTTCGCCCAATACCTTCAACTGCTCTATAGCTGCAGGACGGTAAACGTCGCAGGCGACTAATAACACTTTTTTGTTCTTTTTGGTTTTAAGAAAATTTGCAAGTTTTGCTGCCAATGTAGTTTTACCGCTACCTTGCAATCCCGACAATAGTATTACTGCCGGTTTGCCTTTTATATTGATGTCGGCTTTTTCGCCGCCCATAAGCATAGCCAACTCGTCGCGAACAATTTTCACCATCAATTGGCTTGGCGATACCGATGTTAATACTCCTTGCCCTAAGGATTTTTCTTTAACATTATCGGTAAATTCTTTTGCAACCTTGTAGCTGACGTCAGCATCTAACAATGCTTTCCTAACGTCTTTCAGTGTCTCGGCGACATTTATCTCAGTTATGTAACCCTGTCCTTTTAGTATCTTAAATGAGCGTTCTAACTTCTCGCTTAAATTTTCAAACATTATTTTTTTAATTATTATTTACAACCATATTATATTGCAAAAGTACATAATCGCCTAATTTTTTTCAAAAAAATAATTTAAATATGTATAAAAACTATTTACTTTTATTACTTTTGTAACCTATAACTATAAAACTAAAACATAATGAAAAAGATATTTTCAATTTTCATCGCAATTTTTATTGTGAGCCGATTTGCTGTTATGGCAGGCACGGTTTCTGTCGATAAGGCTCAGCAGCTTGCCAATAATTTTATGGCAGGTATGTCGGCAAAAACTAATATTGAGCTTCTGCAAGTTTCTACGTACGAAAACAACAATAATATTTATGCTTTTATTTTTGATTATGGCGATAACGGTTTTGTTGTTACTTCGACAAACGATGCCATTACTCCAATATTGGCATATTCTACCGACAGTAAGTTCGAGTTAATTCCACCTGTTCAACTTTGGTTAGAAATTATTAGCAACGAAATTGAAGATTTGTTACAGAGAGATTATTCCGAACCTATTAATGCTCGTATGTGGGAAGATGCAAATATGCTTATAGGGGCAAATAGTCCTGCAGTCAATCCTTTGATGACAACCATTTGGGATCAGGATACTTGGTACAATTATTATTGTCCTGTTGCAGCAGGAGGTCCCGGAGGTAAGGCATATGCTGGCTGTGTTGCAACTTCTATGGGTCAGATAATGAAATTCCATAATTTCCCCGAAAAAGGTGTTCTTTCGCATACTTACGTTCATAGCGAATTTGGTGCACAAACCGCCAACTTTGGTAATACAACATACCAATGGAGTGGCATGGGAAATACGGCAAATGCCGGCAGTTATACTCAAATTGCAAGAATTTTGCGCGATGCAGGAGTTGCCGTAAATATGAACTACAGCGCTAACGGTTCAGGAGCATACTCAAGCGATGTTCCTTGGGCTATGTCACAATATTTTAACTACAATCCGCTTACCATTAAGTATGTAGAAAAAAATTCGTACACCAATGCACAGTGGATTAGCATGCTTAAAACCGAATTGGACAATTCTCGTCCTATGTACTATTCGGGTGTTACTCAAAACAACGAAGGACACGCATGGGTTTGCGATGGCTACAATACTAATGATATGTTTCATATGAATTGGGGCTGGAGTGGTTATTCCAACGGCTATTTCAATGTTACGGCTTCTATGGCTTCTGTGGGAGGAACTTTTTCTAAGAATTTTGCAGCAGTTATAGGTATTCAACCGTACAATGCCGATTTAATCGTCAGACTACAAAATACTCGTTACGGTCAAATGAAGTCGAAACATTCTACCATTTGTTGGTCTATGGAAAAAGGAAATGCTACATCAATTTCTTTATTAGTTGATGATAATGTTGTTTTCACCGGCTCGGGAACCGACACACAATTCAAATTGAATGACCCAAATCTATCATACGACAATCATAACATTAAAGTACGTGCCATCAACGGCAACGATACGGTTTACAACTTAGCAGATGTTATTATTTCCGATTGGGAACAAATACCAAGCGGATTTAATCAACCAAGTAGGGGTATTAACTACATAAGCGCAGTTGATACTAACGTTATTTGGGCTGTAGGTTACAACGGTGTTGATCCTACAAAAACTATAAATGAGTTCACAAGGTCTATTGATGGTGGAAAAACATGGAGTTCGGGCGAAATAATAGGAGGCAACACATACGGAATAGGAAATATTTGCGGTGTCAACGAAAATGTTGCGTACGCTACCGTGTATAACGGAGTTGGAGCGCAAGATAACAATTGCGGAGTTTATAAAACCACCGACGGCGGTGCCACGTGGACTAAAAAAGGAAATGCTTTGCAAGGTTCGGCTTCGTTTGCTAATAACGTTCATTTTTGGGATGAAAACGTTGGAATGTGCCATGGCGACGTGAAAGACGGCTACTTTGAAATATATACTACAACCAACGGTGGTAATACTTGGACAAGAGTTCCAAAAAGCGATATAGGTCAGGGTGCTAACCCTTTAAGTGGCGAAGGAGCTTGGACTACCGTTATAGAAGCTGTTGACGAAAACACAGTTATGTTTGGGTCAAATAAATCGAATTTGTACATTTCTGACGACCGTGGCTTAACCTGGAGAATTTCGAGTACAGGAATAGCTGCAAATCCGCAAGGGGGAGGTATTAACACTATCGCTTTTAAAGATAAAATGAATGGTATTGCCGGTCAAACAATAGGAACTCCTAAACTTAAATCGACTAATGATGGTGGTGCTACATGGACTGACTTAGCCTTAACAGGTGCATTTATGACCGCCGGCTTAGATTTTGTTGAAGGTACTGAAAACACCTACGTTTGTACAGGTTCGGCACAAGGCAAAACAGGTGCTGCTGTCAGCTTCGACGGCGGAAACACATGGGAAAAATTTGCTAAAACAGAAGCGTATCAATTCTTAGATGTTGACGCTAAAAGTCCAAGTCATATATGGGCAGGAGGCTTTTGTACAGTCGATTTACTTGACGGAATTTTTTCATACCAGGGAGTTTTAATTCCTGAGCTTACTTTTGAACCTATTATTAATCTTACCGCTACTGTAGACGAGAGCACAGTTGTCTTGAATTGGACAGCTCCGCAAGGGCAAGTGCCTACAAGCTATAAAGTATATCGCGATCAACAATTTTTGGCTAGCACAAGCAGCGTAACGTACACAGATAATAATGTGCCAAATGGTCAGCATAACTACTGCGTTGTTGCGGTTTATCCCGAAGGCGAATCGGACGAGGTTTGTATCGTTAGCTGGGTAACTACAAACATCGAATTGGAAGATGCTGCATACAGAATATATCCTAACCCGACATCCAACTTGTTGAACATTGTTTCTCCACGAGTATTTAACGAAGTGCGTTTGTACAATAATTCGGGAAGACTTGTTTACAAAGATTTCGGTAAATATAGCAATAAAGTGATAGACGTAAGTAATTTGAGCACAGGTATTTACTTTATTAAGCTTATTTTCGACGACAATGTTATTAGCAAAAAAGTTGTTGTTAGGTAAGATAAAATACAATTAAGATTAAAAAACGCCGTGATATCACGGCGTTTTTTTTATTTCTTAATTATTGAAAATAGTTTTGAAAACTAATATTCAATGCTTTATATGCCTAGCTCTTTGTGAAAAATGCTCAAATCCTTTATAGGTGAAGAAATAAACTTTCCAGCTTGCAAGTCGTTGTTTTTGAGTAAAGTCGAGATTAAATCTTTATATAAGTAGGCAATTGAGCCTACAAAATTGATAGGTAAGTGTTTGCTTTCGGGATAAATTTTAACACAATTCACTATAAACTCGTTAAAACTATCGGTTAACAAGTCATTTACATATTTGTTGTTGTTGTGTTTGTGCAAAAAAGGTGCGAAACTTGCCAAATAGCTGCTTGGCTTGTCGGTTGAATACAAGTTGCTTATTATTTCCTTATCGCTGACATTAGCAAATTTTGTAAGCTCTTGTTTCAAGTTGTCGGGCAATTTATTGTGAAAATAATCGTACAGTAGTCTTTTACCTAAGTAAGCTCCGCTACCTTGATCGCCTAATATGTAGCCCAATGACAGTTTATTATCTTGTATTTTGTTGCCGTTGTAATAGCACGAGTTTGAGCCTGTTCCTAAAATACAGGCAATGCCTTCATTGTTTCCGCATAGAGCTTTAGCGGCGGCAAGCAAGTCGCTATCGACAAAAATTTCAGCATTGCCAAAAATATTAGAAAGAGTTTCTTTTATAATATTTTTGTTTACATCGGAGCTGCAGCTCGTACCGTAAAAGAACAGTGAGCGCACAAGTTTAACGTCAATGTTTGGCAAAAGTTCTTTTTCCAACAAATTTATTATTTCACTTGGCTTTGTGAAATACGGACTAAATCCGGTTGTTTTGTAATACAATATTTCGCCTTTGTGTATCACTCCCCAATCTGCTGTAGTATTTCCAACGTCGGCAACTATAATCATTTATATAAATATTTTTAAGATGTAAGGAACAAATATTATCAATCCGATTACAGCTGAAATAACAGCCGCTATAAGCACAGCACCTGCTGCTATATCTTTAGCCGTTTTTATTGTATCGCAATATTCGGGTTGTATTTTATCCATAATAATTTCCAATACTGTATTAATGGCTTCTAACGATAAAACCAAACCTATACACAGTAAAACCGCTATCCACTGGTAAACTGAAACTTTAAAAATAAAAGCACAAATTACCACCAAAATCCCAATTGTAAATTGAATTTTAAAGTTTCTATGTCGTTTAAACAGTAATAAAATACCGTTTAAAGCATATTTAAAACTACCGACAAATGAACTTTTCTTTTTCATTTTATCCTCTGTAAAAATACAAGGTGTCCTTTGTTGAAATATCACCTTTGTACATGTAACCGCTATCGTTAAATCCGATTAAGTCTTCGGGTTTGTTTATTTCGTTTTCAACAATGTATCTTGTCATAAGTCCTCTGGCTTTTTTTGCCAAAAACGAAATCACCTTGTATTGTCCGTTACTAAAATCTTTAAATATTGGAGTTACAATTTTAGCGTTTAGTTTTTTTGTGTCAATTGCTTTGAAATACTCGTTGCTGGCTAAGTTGACAACGATATCCGATTTGTTTTCCTTTAGTAATAAATTCACATATTCAGTTATTTTATCACCCCAAAAAGAATACAAGTTGTTGTTTTTATCGACTTTAAGTTTTGTGCTCATATCTAATCTGTATGGTTTTATAAGGTCTAATGGTTTTAAAGCTCCGTACAGCCCCGAAATTATTACTACATGTTTTTGGGCAAAATTTATTTGTTTTTTCGATAATGAATATGCGTCCAAACCTTCGTAAACATCGCCTTTGTAGGCATATATTGCTTGTCTTTCTTCGGCTTTGTTCCAATTTTTGTATCGCATTTCGTTTAGCTGAGCCAAATTATCGGATATTGTCATCAGTTTTGCCAAATCCTGATAATTAAATTTAGCCAACTCGTTTTGAAGGGTATTAGCTTGTTTTATAAAATTTGGGGTGCTTGTGTCTTTAACCGGTGTAGCGGTTTCAAAATCAAGAGTTTTTGCTGGAGAAAGTAGTATTATCATAGTTGTTAAGTTTAGAATTATTAGTTTGTTTAGTTTTCGTATAAAAAGTCCTGCATGTTATCCACGAGTTTGTATTTTATGCCTTGTTGTGTAAATACGATTTCTAAAATATTTATGGCTACAAATTTAGCCAAAATATTTTCTAATTTGAATTTATTTATAGAAAGAAGTTTTCTCAACCTAGAAAAGCTGTATAATTCAGCATTTTTCATAAACGAAAGAAGTTTAGACTCATCTTTTTTAAGTTGTATATTTATGTTTTTTTCCGAAAATCTGAGATTATGAGCCTTAAGCCAAACAATATTAACTTGGTAGTTGCAATCGTTTTGGCGTATGTAAACCAAATTTTTGTTATCTAGTTCAGAAACAGCATAAAGTAACTTGTCATCATTTTTTTTTGGAATAATAATTTCCAAAATCTTTTTAGTATCAACAATCCACTCGTTGGCAACAAAATCAATCGAAGGTTTTGAATATAAATTAGCTGCAGCCTCAACCATATAAAACTCTTCTTCGCTTCTGACGCCTGCAATAGCTCCGTTGTCTTTTACTCCGACCAATAGCCTGCCACCGTTAGTATTAGCAAAAGCTACCAAAGACCGTGCTATTTTCCGAGAGTCGTTTATGCTAAATTTAAAATCAAGTTGCTGATGTTCACCTTCGGAAATTAAAAGTTTTATGTACTCAGCATTTTTGTTATGACCCTCGACGCGTGTATTACGTAGTGCCATATTTTGTTGTTATTTTTTTGGGAATGTATCCCTTTTATATTCATCAAAAATTTGTTTATCGTATTTTTACTGTTTTTTTTTGATCGTTTCTATATATATTTTAAATAAAAGACAAGTTTTTTTGTGTAGTTATTTTTTCGCAATAATGGCATTGAAGTCGCATTTCTTTCGAATCGATAATTCTTAGATGTGGCGTAATATTTTCTATGTTTGTAATACAATTCGGATTAACGCATCTGGCGATATTAATTATTTCATTCGGAACTTCTACTTGTTTTTTACTTACAACTTCATAGTTTCTTATTTCGATAATTGTAGCTGTTGGTGCGACTATTGCAATTTTATTAATTTCTTTATCTTCAAAAAACTTATCGCTAACTTTAATAAGTCCTTTTTTACCGTACTTTTGGCTTCTAAGGTTGTCGCCAAATAAAAGTTGGTGCTGGGTATCAAATTCTAAATTTAATATCCTTATAACTCTAAAAACGTTGGTTGCCGGAATGTGGTCTATAACAGTTCCGTTTTCTATTGCACTAACACTGAGTTTTACTTTCATTTTACAAAATCATTAAATTGTTTTTATTAATTATTCAATAACGCCCAAAATAGCTGCCAGAAGAGCTTGTCTGACGTAAACACCATTTTCTGCTTGTTTAAAATAATATGCTTGTGTTGTATTATCAACGTCTTCGTTGATTTCGTTGACACGTGGAAGCGGGTGCAGAATTTTCATGTTGGGTTTGCTAGGTCCTAGCATTGATGCAGTAAGAGAGTAACTGTTTTTAACCTTTTCGTACTCCATAGGATCGTTGAATCGCTCTTTCTGAATTCTGGTCATGTACACAATATCGGCTGTTGGCATAGCTTCATTTATATCAACATGTTGAGTATATGTTAAGTTGTTATTTTTTATATGCATTTTAACAACTCTCGGCAATTTCAGTTCTAAAGGAGATACAAGCTGAAAAGTTGTATTAAAGTTGCTCATAGCTTCAACTAGGGAGTGTACAGTTCTGCCGTATTTCAAGTCGCCGACAAGAGCAATATTTAGGTTATCAAGTGTGCCTTGAGTTTCTTTAATGCTGTACAAATCTAATAGGCACTGTGTTGGGTGCTGATTAGAACCGTCGCCTGCATTGATTACCGGAACTGACGATACTTCGCTAGCCCAACGCGAAGCTCCATCTACAGGATGTCGCATCACGATAATGTCGGCGTAGCTACTTACCATTCTTATTGTGTCTTTAAGCGATTCGCCTTTCCTTAAACTTGTTGAACCACTTTCCGAAAAGCCGACAACACGAGCCCCAAGCCTATTGGCGGCGGTTTCAAAACTCAGTCGGGTTCTGGTTGACGGCTCAAAAAATAGCGAGGCAACAACGTAATTGTCCAACAATCTTTGTCTTGGGTTTGCTTTAAATGAAGATGCTATTTCAAGTATTTTTAAATATTCGTCTTTGTTGTAATCGGTGATAGATATTAAACTTTTACCTTTCATAATCAGATATTATTATTGTTTGTTGTATAAGTTTATATGACAAATACGCGAAAAAATATTTTTCTGACCATAAAAATACAAAATTTCGGTTCTTATTTTGATATTATCCAATGTTTTTTTAGATTTTTTTAAGTTGATTTGCCAATTGTTTTTGTTTCAGTATTTTAAAGAATTAAAAAATTTGTTATGGTTTTTAACTTGTACAACATTCTTATTTTTGTTCCTGTATAATTCTTACCTTTGTAGCAAAAATATGCAGTATGGAATATAAGTTAAAGTTAGACATAGTTAACGGTCTGAATAGCCTATACAATATACAAATCGATATTTCGGAAATTTCGCTTCAATATACCAAAGCAGAATTTGCAGGCGATTTTACTTTTGTGGTATTCCCTTTTGTAAAATCAGCAAAAAAATCTCCCGAAATTATTGGCAATGAATTGGGTAATTATATTAGGGAACATAATTCCGATGTGCTTAATTTTAACGTAGTAAAAGGGTTTTTAAATATAGAAATGACCGTCGGCACATGGGTTGACTTTATTAACACAAAAGTTAAAACAGAATCTTATTTACCAACGGATTTGTTTTCTAATTCCAATCCTATTGTTGTCGAGTTTTCTTCGCCTAATACCAATAAGCCTTTGCATTTGGGACATATAAGAAACAACTTGCTTGGCGATTCGCTAAGTAGAATATACGAGGCTGTAGGGCATAAGGTTGTTAGAGTTAATTTGGTGAACGACAGAGGTATACATATTTGCAAAAGCATGCTTGCATGGTTGAAATGGGGAAACGGCGAAACGCCTGAAACATCCGGAATTAAAGGCGACCATTTGGTTGGGAAATATTATGTGCTTTTCGACCAAGAATATAAACTTCAAATCGGCAAGTTAGTTTCCGAAGGCTCAAGTCCTGAAGATGCCGAAAAAAATGCTCCAATAATATTAGAAGCACAAGAAATGTTGCGTAAGTGGGAAAACAACGATAAAGAAGTGCGTGAATTGTGGCAGACTATGAACTCGTGGGTGTACGAAGGCTTTGAGACTACTTACAAAACTATGAATATTGGTTTCGACAAAACCTATTACGAATCGGAAACGTATTTGTTGGGGAAAGAAATTATTGAAAAAGGATTGTCTGATGGAGTTTTTCATAAGCGTCCTGACGGTTCGGTGTGGATTGACCTGCAAGATGAAAATTTAGACGAAAAACTACTGCTCAGAAGCGACGGCACTTCCGTTTATATGACTCAAGACATAGGAACTGCTTTACAAAGACACGATGAGTATAATCCCGAAAAACTGATTTATGTTGTCGGCAACGAGCAAGAGTATCATTTTCAGGTGCTTAAAGTTATTCTTAAAAAATTAGGATACCAGTGGTGGCAGAAAATAGAACACTTTTCTTACGGAATGGTTGAACTTCCTGCAGGCAAAATGAAATCGCGTGAAGGTACGGTTGTTGATGCCGACGATTTAATGGATGAAATGTTTGCAACAGCCGAACAAACTGCTGCAGAATTAGGAAAAGCCGATTTTGAAAGCGAAGAAGTAGCTCAAGAACACTACAAAATGATAGGATTGGCAGCTCTAAAATATTTCATTTTAAAAGTCGATCCACGCAAAAATATGCTTTTCAATCCCGCCGAGTCTATTGATTTTAACGGAAATACAGGAACATTTATCCAATATACTCACGCAAGGATTCGTTCGGTTTTACGAAAATCGGAAATTGATGTTAGCTCGTTGAAAGTAAAAGACATAGAATCTTTTGCCGAAATTGAAAAACGCTTATTGATTAAAGTTTACGACTTTCCGACAACAGTTAAACTATCGGCACTGCAACAAAGTCCGGCTTTGATTTGTAACTACGCTTACGATTTAGCTTCAACCTATAATCAATTCTACCACGAGTGCAATATATTACGCGAGCAAAACGAATCGGTTATGGAGTTCCGATTGGTAATTTCGCATTGCGTAGCACAAACCATAAAACAAGCTATGAACTTGTTAGGAATAGACGTACCCGAACAGATGTAGATTATTATTTCTTTCGTTTAAACTCGCCGTTTTTCCACGCTTTAATAAATTTAGCCCAAGCAATGGGATTTAGCAGGTTGTTGGGCATAAGTTGACCTTTGTAATAAAGTTGGTCGGCAAACGTGTTCATATGATGTGTATAGCTTTGCTGTGCGGTATATCCGAATTTTTGCGGGTCGTAGTTTCTACCCACACTTTCCTTCATTTCCATAACCGCAATATTGCGTTTTGCAATTTCAATATCGTCTAAAGGTATTTCTTTGGTTAGGAAGGTGTTTTTAAATTGTTCCTTTGTGGGCCAAGGGTAAATAACTGTAGGAGCCAAAGTAATTGTATCGCGTGTCATAACTTGTATGACAGAGTACCTATTAACCGACAAAGTGTCGGGAATGGTATAATTTACTTTTTTGTAACCAACAGCCGAAAACACCAATGTATCGTAGTGCCTAACAACTATTGAAAAAAAACCGTAATAGTCGCTGGTAGTGCCCCTGTAGCTGTTTTTAACGCTAATATGAGTAAAAGGTATAGGTTTAAGGCTGTCGGAATCGACAATTATTCCCGAAAATTGTATGACTTTTCCTCTGCCTTGTGCAAACGAAGAGTTGCTTGCAAGAAGCATAAGAATTAAAAAAGAAGCAAACGCCAACATTTTTTTCATAATGCAAAGGTAACTTAAAATATTAATCGTCGCTTTTTCACTTGGGCAAATAATTATAATTTAAGTTAAAAAAAATCTGCTATCACCGAAGTGATAGCAGATAAACAAAAAATTATGAAAAAAAATGTGGGATAGTACTAAAGTACCAACCCTTGTTGTTTAGCTTCTTTTAAAACAGCGCTTATGCCTTTTTTATTAATTGTACGAAGAACAGATGTTGAAACTTTTAGAGTTATCCATCTATCTTCTTCCGGAATATAGAAACGTTTCTTTTGTAAATTTGGATAAAATTTACGTTTGGTTTTTATATTCGAGTGAGAAACTTTATTCCCTACAATTGCTTTCTTTCCTGTTAAGTCACAAACTCTTGACATAATTCAATCTTTTACTTTGTTTTTTGTAATTTGGTTTTGCAAAAATACTACTTTTTTTTAATCTACAAATTATTTCATTAAAATATTTTCATTTACGATAAGTATTATTTCAAGAATTGCTTCTGTATGTATTGTGGTTATTGAGTTTGCTAAAATTTGTTATTTATCTCTAAAAACAAATACGGTATTTTGTAACTTTGCAAAATAGAGAATGTGCGGAACTAATATGCAGTTGAAATTTTAGAAACAAAAAAAGTAACCAAAAGCATATGAGTTTTACGCGTTTTTCAAAAATATAAACAGCATAAATATGAACATTACATCAGCATCAAATCCGCGTATAAAATATATATTGCAATTACAAAAAGACTCAAAGTTAAGAAGGACAGAAGGTAAGTTTGTTGTAGAGGGCTACAGAGAAATATACAGGGCATTGGCTTCGGGCTATGTGATGGATACCTTATACATTTGCGACGAAATAATTGAGGGTAGCAAAATTGATGAAATTAGAAAGTTTGAAAATCGCATCAATAACCATGTGCAAGTCTCTCGTTCGGTATTTAATCGTGTTGCGTACCGCAACGATGTGGAAGGAGTTTTTGCCGTAGCTAAGACAAAAAGTCATGATATTAGCCAATTGCATTTTCCCGAAAACCCACTTTTGTTGGTTGCACAATCTATTGAAAAGCCGGGCAATGTCGGAGCCGTTCTCCGCACCTGCGATGCTGTAGGTGTTGATGCTGTCATCCTTTGCGATTCTGTTTCTGATTTGTACAATCCTAATACTATAAGGTCTAGTTTAGGTTGTGTGTTTTCTTTGCCAATAGCTGTAACTTCGTCAAAAGAAGCAATTAGTTTTTTAACCGACAAGAAAATTCAAATAAATTCGGCTTTTATTTCCGACGATGCCATTTCCTGCTATTCTGTCAACTATAAAAACGCATCTGCCATTGTTGTAGGTTCCGAAGCTGATGGTTTAAGTGCCGACTGGTCGGGGTGTAGTACTAATAAAATAATGATACCTATGAATGGCATCGCCGATTCGTTGAACGTGTCGGTTAGTGCTGCGGTAATATTATTTGAGGCTTATCGTCAGCGTGTACACGACAAATAATATTTTTTTCCGCTGGCACGATATTTGGTTGTTAAGTACGTATTAACTAATTATTATTTAACTAAAAAAAGGTATTTATATGAAAAAAATTAAATTCATTTTCGCTTTTCTTGCTATAGCAGGAATGTTTATGGTAACATCTTGTGGAACTGAAGAAACAACAGATCCACCAACAATTCAATTTAAAACCGGACAAGAATATACATCAACTAATGTTGTTGTCGTTCCAGGTTCAGATATTAGAGTAGGAGTAGAGGCTTTTGCACAAGCTAATTCAACTTTAAAACGTTTCAACTTTTCAGTTCAGTTCGAAACCGGCGAACTTAGATCGATTTTTGATACAACTTTCTCGACAACAACCTACACTTTTGACGAGGTAATTGAGGTTCAGGAGGAAGAAGCAAGCGTAAATTATCTTTTTACCGTGTATGACGACAAAAATCAAAGCAATCAGATACAATTTACTGTAACTACTGAGGCAGCTCCCGGAAATATCCGAGTTTACGAAAATGTAATTCTAGGAGCTCAAAACTCTACAGTTGGTTCTTCATTTGCATCAAGCAACGGAACAGTTTATACACTAGCCGATGCCAGAGCTAACAGCGCACTTATCGACTGGTTGTATTTTTACAATGAAAACTTGGAAGCATGTATAGCAGCTCCCAATGATACAGATGCACAAGGTGCTTTCGGCGATTATGCAAGCGCACCGGCAAATTGGGATACTAAGAATCCTACAAAATTTAAAGTTGTTGAACTTCCCGAAGGTACAGTTTGGGCTGACATTACCAACGATTTAACCATTGTTAGACTTGCAACCGACGTTGAAGAAAGTAAAGTTGCTTTCTTAGGAGTGGGCAAAATTATAGCTTTCAGAACAGTTGCCGGTAAACTTGGATTACTTAGAGTTGAAGAAATTACTCAATTAGACGGTCCTTTAGGCTATCAAAAAGGAACAATCACGTACTCAATAAAAGTACAAGAGTAGTATTTTAATAAAATTTCATATAAAAAGGCTGTTCATTGATTTGAACAGCTTTTTTATTAACTTTGTAATAAAAATTTAATCAAAGCATAATGAAGCAAAATGTTGTTTTTATTGTAAACCCAAAGGCTGGAGTTATTCCTAAGAATAAATCGTTCATAGATTTTGTTACCGAAACTGCTTTTCCTGCCAGCAAATTTAATGTTGAAGTAAAAATGACATCATATCAGGGTAATGCCAAAGAATTGGCTGAGGAAGCCAAAAGTAATGGTGCCGATATTGTTGTATCGGTTGGGGGAGACGGAACTCTTAATGAAATAGCTACTAATCTCGTTGGTAGCGATGTTTCGCTAGGAATTGTTCCGGCAGGTTCGGGAAACGGATTGGCACATTATCTTAAAATACCTTCGTTGCTGTCGCAATCGTTACGTGTGATTTCTGCAGGCAAAACCAAAAAAATAGATGTTGGTAAAGTTAATGACAATATGTTTTTAAGTATAGCAGGTGTCGGCTTTGATGCTCACGTTGCGAACCTGTTTCAACATCAAAAAATAAGAGGATTAATTTCGTACTTAAAAGTTATTTTGCAAGAATATCCTACTTACGAACCTAAATATTATGATATAAAAATAGATGATAAAACTATTATCAGGAAAGAAGCGTTGATGGTTGTGGTAGCCAACAGCAATCAGTTTGGATTTAATGCCAAAATTGCACCCAAAGCAAGGATAGACGATGGTTTGTTAAATTTATGCGTTTTTGACAAAATACCACACACCGAAATTCTGACAGTATTATATTCACTCACTAGAGGCAAAAAGATAAAAAAGTATGCAAGCTATTACAAGGTTAGAAATGTTAGTATAGTTGCCGAAGACCCTTCGGTAGTGAATATTGACGGCGACCCTATAAGTATGGAAATGCCTTTAAACTATTCGGTATTGAAAAGAAAACTTAAAATAATAGTCCCGTAACGGGCAAAATGTAGGGTTTTATTATATTTGTTTCGTAAAAATATAGAAATTATGTTCGAGAGTTTATCAAATAGTTTTAGAGAATGGTTGATACGAATAGGTGTTGGCGAGTCAACAGCTATTTTTATTGAGTCAATTACAGATTTTATTCTTATACTTATTATAGCTGTAGTAGCTTATTATATAACCAAAACAGTAATAAGAGCCGTTGTTTATCGTATTGCTCGCAAGACGACCAACAATTGGGACGATATATTGGTTGAGGAAAAGGTGTTTAACAGCATTTCTATGTTAGTTCCGGGCTTAATAGTTTTAAATACTATTAATGCCACCTTGATTGAGCATGCCGGAATAATAAGACTTGCAGAAAGAACAACACTGATATATTTAGCTATTATTGTTGTTATGATATTTTTCAGGTTTTTAAACGGCTTTGAAAGAATATACAATCAGAGGGAAAATGCAGATAGGCACCCAATAAGAAGCGTAATACAGGTTTTAAAGTTTTTCATATTCGCTTTTGCGGTTATTTTTATAATTTCAATATTTTTAAAACTAAGTCCGAGAGGTATTATAGGAGGTTTGGGAGCAGGTTCTGCAATAGCAATGTTGGTTTTTAAAGACCCGATATTAGGCTTTGTTGGTGGTATTCAGTTGTCGTTAAACAATATGGTTGGCATTGGCGACTGGATTTCAGTACCTAGCAAGGGTGTTGACGGCGATGTGGAAGAAATTGGTCTAACTACTGTTAAAGTCAGAAATTTTGATAAAACAATAGTTAGTATTCCAACATACAATCTAATTACCGATGCATTTCAAAACTACCGACCCATGCAAGAATTAGATGTAAGGCGTATGAAACGTTCGGTTAATATTGATGTTTCAAGCATTAAGTTTTGCACCAACGAAGATCTTGAAAAATACAGTAAGATAGCCCTTATTAAAGATTATATAACCGAAAAGCAAAAAGAAATAGACGAATACAACGCCGAAAAAGAAGTTGATACAACTCAGAAAATTAACGGTAGGCGTCAGACCAACATAGGAGTTTTCAGAGCTTATTTAACTGCTTACATTCACAATCATGAGGCAATAAGCAAGGATTATACGAGGATGGTCAGACAGCAGCAACCGACTTCTACAGGAGTTCCTGTTGAAGTTTACGCATTCATCGATACGGCAGTTTGGGTCGATTACGAAGCTATACAATCGGATGTATTCGACCATATTTTGGCAATTATTCCATTCTTCGACCTACGTTTGTATCAGTTCCCGATAGGATATGCGGAGGGTAATTAGTGAGTGGTGGGTGGTGGGTGGTGAGTGGTGAGTGGTGAGTGGTGTTGCGGGTTACGTGTTGCGTGGTGCGGGTCGGCTCTTGGCTCTTAGCTCTTAGCTATTGGCTAAGTTCAGTCCCGAAGTTTCGGGAGAGTTCTGAGTGTGGAGTTAGTCTCGAAGTTTCGGGACAAAAAGCTAACGGCTAATGGCAAAAAAAGTTACGAGTTTCGAGTTAAAATTTGATAAATCTAATTTCTAACTTCACCAGCCAAAAGCTAAAGGCTAATGGCTAACGGCTAAAAGCTAAAAGCCAACAGCTAAACATTTGAAAGTTGCAACTCGTTAGTGTTTATCAAAGAAAACATTTTTTCCATAATAATCCTGAACCAAGGTGTATATTTTTCAGGATTGGATTTTAATTCTTGCTCCAATTTATCAAGTTTTATCCATTGGTAGTTGCAGACTTCGTCGGTATTGATGTTGGGGATTGTTTCATTCTCGACAAAACCCAAAAACACATGGTCGAATTCGTGTTCGGTAAGACCGTTGTCAAATTCGGCTTTATATACAAAATCGAATAATTTTTTCAATTCCGCTTTTATTCCCATTTCTTCTTCAAGGCGTCTGTTAGCAGCGTCTATGGGTTTTTCACCTTTTCGGGGGTGTGTGCAACTCGCATTTGCCCATTTTCCGGGCGAATGGTATTTATGCAAAGCCCTTTGCTGGATAAGCATTTCGGAGTTGGAGTTTAATATAATTACCGAAATTGCACGATGCAGGACTGCTTTTTCATGAGCTTCTTGCTTGCCCATCAAACCGATTTCATTGTCGTTTACATCAACAAGTACAACTTTTTCTTCCATAAATAATATTGCAAAGGGGTACTACTTCATTAATTCTTCAATAATGAAATCTTCTTTTATGCCTTCGGCTTCGGCTTTGTAGTTTCTGATAATTCTATGTCGCAGTATAGGAATAGCTACGGCTTTAACGTCTTCTATATCCGGACTGTACTTGCCGGAAATAGCAGCGTGTACTTTTGCTCCGATTATCAAGTATTGCGAAGCACGCGGACCAGCTCCCCATGTCAGATACTGATTGCTTAAAACGTGAGCCTGAGCAGTATTAGGACGGGTACTGTACGCCAAATTTACTGCATAGTTGTAAACATTATCGGCAATTGGTATGCGAGTTATTAAATCTTGAAAATGTATTACTTCTTCGGCATTCAATATTACATTAATATAGGGTGTTTCGTGGCTTGTAGTAGATTTAACAATTTGTATTTCTTCGTCTATTGACGGATAATCCAATTTCAGATTAAACATAAATCTATCTAACTGAGCTTCGGGCAAAGGGTAAGTACCTTCTTGTTCTATGGGGTTTTGTGTGGCAAGAACAAAAAAAGGCAGAGGTAAATTGTTTTTAACTCCGGCAATGGTAACAGCTTTTTCCTGCATCGCTTCAAGCAAGGCACTTTGAGTTTTGGGAGGAGTTCTGTTAATCTCGTCGGCTAAAACTATATTGGCAAAAACAGGACCTTTGATAAATTTAAAGTTTCTGTTTTGGTCTAATATTTCCGTTCCAATTATGTCGCTTGGCATAAGATCGGGGGTAAACTGTATGCGACTG
>JAQVEX010000034.1 GCA_028697555.1 Lentimicrobiaceae bacterium
TTTTTGTGCGTGATGGACAAACCGTTCCACGACATCCAACCCAAATATACGAGGCATTGAGCTATTTGCTGATTTTTATTTTGCTTTATCGCACATATTACAAGAAAAACGGAAAACCTAAAACAGGCTTCTTATTCAGCTGGTTTTTAATATTGGTATTCTCAATGCGATTTTTAATCGAGTTTGTTAAATTGCCACAAGTAAATTTCGAGGTAGGAATGACACTTAACATGGGTCAGTTGCTTTCGTTGCCGTTTATACTGTTAGGCATAATCGTGCTTATTTATTACAACAAGCGAGAGAAGAAAGAAAATACCTGATAACAACCGAAGCACAAGCACAACCGAACACTGCCGGCATATACGATATTGTTCCAACGTTGGTTTTTTTGTTTTGTTCGTTTTCGACAAAAATAATGCTGGCTTTATCAACTTTTTCTGTCGAGAAAACAACATTAACTCCTCTTCCTACGCCGAGTTTGTGCAGGCGTTTGCGCATGTAATACGCTAGTCGACATTGAGACGAATCGTACAAATCGCTAACTTTTACTAAGGTTGGGTCAAATTTACCACCGGCACCCATAGAGCTTACAATAGGCATCTTCAAATTGTACGTGTGATATATCAAAAAAGCTTTCGGCGAAACAGTGTCAATAGCATCTACTACATAATGGTAGCCTTGTTCTAATATTTCCACCATTCGCTTGTCTCTTATGTATTCTTTATAAATATTTATTTTAACATTCGGGTTTATATCCAAGAGCCTATCCTTCATAACATCGCATTTGTACAAATCATTAGTGCTGCATAGTGCAGTAATTTGTCTGTTCCTATTGCTATTGTGTACTTTATCTCCATCAACTAAGGTCAGCTCGCCTATACCTGCTCTGCATAATTGCTCGGCTGCGTAGCCGCCAACGCCGCCAACACCAACAATAAGCACGTGTTTGCTGTTAAGAATTTTGCAACCTTCTTCGCCAATTAATAGCTCTGTTCTAGAAATCCAACTTTCGTTAATATTATCTTTTTCCATTTTGCAAAAGTCGTTTATTTATATAAAAAATGAAAAAATAATGGGATAATAAAAAAATGTATGTTCAAATTACATCACAATTGCTTATTTTTGTAACCCAAATATTACAAGCAGAAAAAATAGTTTTATGAATATTGCAAAAAAATATACGCCACAACAAATAGAAGAAAAGTGGTATTCTTACTGGATAGAAAACAAACTCTTTAAGTCCGAGCCTGATGACCGCGAACCGTATACTATTGTGATACCGCCACCAAACGTTACGGGAGTTTTGCACATGGGACACATGCTAAACAACACAATTCAAGATGTTTTGGTTCGTAGAGCTCGTATGCAAGGCAAAAATGCTTGCTGGGTGCCGGGTACCGACCATGCATCAATTGCTACCGAGGCAAAAGTGGTTGCCAGCTTGAAAGAAAAAGGTATTGATAAAGCTGATTTGACAAGAGAAGAGTTTTTAGAACATGCTTGGCAATGGAAAGAAAAACACGGCGGCATTATACTCGAGCAGTTGAAAAAACTTGGTGCATCTTGCGATTGGGATAGAACTTGTTTTACAATGGACGACATTAGGTACAAATCGGTTATTAAAGTTTTTGTCGATTTGTACGATAAAGGTCTTATTTATCGTGGAGTGCGTATGGTTAATTGGGATCCTGAAGCGCTTACAGCATTGTCAGACGAAGAAGTCATTTATAAAGAGGTAAATTCTAAGCTGTATTATTTAAAATATAAAGTCGAAGGAACCGACGACGAATATGTTACCATTGCAACTACTCGTCCGGAAACAATATTAGGCGATACGGCTGTGTGCGTTAATCCTGCCGACGAAAGATATTTTAATCTTAAAGGTAAAAACGTTATAGTTCCGCTTATTAATCGTGTTGTGCCAATCATTGAAGACCCGTACGTAGATATGGAATTTGGTACAGGCTGTCTTAAAATTACTCCGGCACACGATATTAACGACTACGAAATAGGGATAAAACATAATTTAGAATCTGTAGATATTTTCAATCCCGACGGCACTCTTAATAAAGATGCTCAACTATACGTTGGAAAAGACAGATTTGAAGTAAGAACCCTTATAGTTGAAGATTTGCAAAAAGCCGGTAGCGTTGAAAAAATTGAAGATTATGTCAACAAAGTTGGCTATAGCGAAAGGACAAACGCCGTTATTGAACCAAAATTGTCTATGCAATGGTTTTTGCAAATGCAAAAGTTAGCAAAACCGGCTTTAGATGTTGTTATGGATGATTTTGTGCGTTTCTATCCCGACAAGTTTAAAAATACTTATAGGCATTGGATGGAAAACGTTCACGATTGGTGTATAAGTCGTCAGTTGTGGTGGGGACAAAGAATACCAGCGTATTATTTACCTGATAAGCAAATAGTTGTAGCAAATAATATATACGAAGCTTTAGAAAAAGCCAAGAAAATAAATCCGCAAATAACAGCCGACCAACTTAAACAAGACGATGATGTTTTAGATACTTGGTTCTCGTCGTGGCTGTGGCCCATGTCGGTTTTCGACGGTATTTTAAATCCCGATAATGACGATATACAGTACTATTATCCGACCAACGATTTGGTTACTGCTCCTGAAATTATGTTTTTCTGGGTTGCTCGTATGATAATTGCCAGCATTGAATTTAAAAACAACATCCCATTCAAAAATGTTTATTTTACAGGAATAGTACGTGATAAATTGGGTAGAAAGATGTCTAAATCTCTCGGCAATTCACCCGAGCCAATTGAACTTATCGAAAAATACGGAGCCGATGGCGTTAGAGTAGGTATGCTACTGACTTCGCCTGCCGGAAACGACTTGCCTTTCGACGAAGCTCTTTGCGAACAAGGTAGAAACTTCAGTAATAAAATTTGGAATGCTCTTAAATTGGTTGAAGGTTGGAATGTTGATAAAACTATTCCACAACCCGAATATGCCGAGCAATCAGTAAAATGGTTTAGCAATCAACTTGATTTAGCTATTTCTCAAATTGATAATAGTTTCAACGATTTTAGGCTCAGCGAAGCCCTTATGACAGTGTACAAACTCATATGGGACGATTTTTGTTCGTGGTATTTGGAAATCATCAAGCCCGAATACGGAAAACCAATCGATGCTAAAACATATAATTCTACAGTTGATTTCTTTGTCGGTTTGATGAAAGTGCTTCATCCGTTTATGCCTTTTATTACCGAAGAAATTAACAGCATTTTAGATAATGAAAAAGCTGATTATAAAAGCATTATGATTTCGGAAATGCCTGTGGCTCAAGACTATAGTGATTCGGTAATTAACGATTTTGCAGCAACAAAAGAAATTATCAATTCTATAAGAAATGTCCGCCACAAGTACAATATCCCGAATAAAGATAAAATTGAAATTTTTTACAAAAACATTGGCGATAACTCTATTAACGAATTGCCTTTCAGCGATGTAGTCGTAAAATTAGGCAATTTGAGCAAGTTGTCAGTTTCTGAAAAAATTTCGGAGGGGATTTCTTTTATAGTTGGCAGCTTTGAGTTTTTTGTAGTGATTGAACAAAGCATTAATGTTGAAGAAGAGTTAGAAAAACTAAATCAGGAGCTGAAATATCAAGAAGGTTTTAAAAATTCGGTACTTAAAAAATTGAATAACAAAAAATTTGTCGAGAATGCAAAACCTGAAATTGTGGATTTAGAAAGGAAAAAACTCTCCGATTCGGAAACCAAAATAGAAGCTATACTAAAACAAATTTCAAATCTAAAAAAGTAAAAATGATTACTCCACAAACTAGAATTGATGAGATAGTTGAAAAAAATCCAGGCTCGGTTAAGTATTTAAAAGAACATGGCATTACCTGTATAATCTGCGGCGAACCTGTTTGGATTACTCTTGAAGAAGCTGCAAAAGAAAAAGGTTTCAACGATGAGCAGATTATGGAATTTGTCAGCCAACTTAATAAAATGAAGTAAATCTTAAAAGTTATAATAATGAAAAAACAAATAGCTATAGGTATTGATATTGGTGGCACTCACACAGTAATTGGTGTTGTTGATAAAAACGGACAAATACTACAAGAACTGAAGCCTAGTATTAAAACTCCTGCAAAATCATTAAATCCAAACAACGATAAGTATATATCGGAAAAGTTGTTGACGGAATATATGTCTGAAATATATTCGGCAATACGTTGGATTATATCAGAAGTCAAAAAAAGCGAGCCCGAAATTCAAATTGTAGGAATTGGAATAGGAGCACCAAACGGTTGTTTTTATTCGGGAGAAATCGAGCAAGCGCCTAATTTACCTTTTGTTGGAAATGTTAAAGTCGTTGAGAAAATCGCAAACGAATTTCCCGAAATAGAAAAGGTCAAACTTACCAATGATGCCAATGCTGCCGCAATAGGCGAACTTATTTACGGCGGAGCCAAAGGAATGAAAGACTTTGCTATGGTAACCTTAGGAACTGGAGTTGGTAGCGGGTTTGTTGTTAATGGTCAAATATTATACGGAAAAGACGGTTTTGCAGGCGAATTTGGACACACTATAATAATTCCGAACGGACGTATGTGTGGTTGCGGTATTAGCGGGCATCTGGAAGCATATTGTTCGGCGTCGGGAATTGTTAGAACTTATTTCGAACTTATGGCTTTTAACAATGTGAAAAATGCAGCTCTTGCAGATGTGCCTTTCAACAAACTAACACCTTACGACATCTATTTAGCAGCCAAAAACAACGATAAAACAGCAATTGATACTTTTAACCGAACAGGAGAAATTTTGGGTATAGGGTTTGCAAATATTGTACATTATTTTTCTCCCGAAGCTATTTTCCTTTTCGGTGGTGTAACTGCTGCCGGCGATTACTTAATTAAACCTGCAATTAAGGTTATGGAGGATAATTTACTTCCGGGATTTAAAAATAAAGTAAAAGTATTATTGTCGTCATTACCAGATTCTTCGGTTGCTGTTCTTGGTGCGAGTGCATTGGTTTGGTAGTTTTTTCAATAAAATTATGCGTTTTGTTTGTTAAATCGTGTAAATTTTTTACTTTTGGAATGTTATTTAATTTAAAACTTCGGTGAAGTAGTATAAACAAGTCAATTAAGTCATGCAAAATAAACGGTATCTAAGTCTTACTATTCTTATAACTCTTTTTGTAACTCTGTTTGCTTATAGTGTAAAGTCGCAAAGCGTTAATTTTACTCATTCAGGCAAATGTGCTCAAAGTCCAACCCTTTTTGAAGGTACTGTTACCGGAATTACCGCTATGCAGTGGGATTGGAGCATGGGCGACGGCACAACGCTTAGCGGACAAAACGTTACCCATACGTACACAGCGCCCAATTACGCTGGATATAGCGTTGTCCTTAATGTTACAGATGACATAGGAAATGTGCATACCGTTAATAAATTTGTACCTATTAGTGCCGTTCCAACTTCAAGTTTTATGATTGATGGTAATACGTGCAACGGCGACTCAATTCAGTTTATTAATTTATCGTATAGCAATCCGCATATAATCAGGTACGTATGGAGTTGGGGCGACGGCTCTGCTAACGATACAATATATTATCCAAACAATCCGAATATCAAACATAAGTTTGCGGTAGTTAATACATATATTGTCCAGTTGGAAGTCATGTCTGCCGATTCGTGTATTAATTCATCATCTCAAAATATTACAATAAAATCAAGTCCTACTGCCAACTTTCATTTCGCCGGTTCTTGTCAAGGAGCGGAAGTTCAATTTACAGATGCTTCAAGTCCGAACGGTAGCGGTAGTATAGCTTATTGGAATTGGGATTTCGGCGACCCTGCAAGCGGAGTGAATAATACTTCTACCGATATCAATCCTGTTCACATTTTTTCCATGCCTGGTACTTACGATGTCAGGTTAATAGTAACCAATTTCAACACTTGTACAGATACTGTTATAAAGCAAGTTGTTATAAACGAAAAACCTAATGTAAGTTTTAATTATACACCTACTTGTTTAAATGAAGTTATTCATTTTACTCCCGACCCAGACTACATGAACATTGGTAACATCGCTACTTATTCGTGGAATTTTGGCGATGGCTTTACTGCAAGTACAGCAAATGCAGTTCATACTTATAATACTGCAGGTGTTTATCCCGTTACGCTCACTGTAGTTGATATAAACGGTTGCTCTAACGACACAACCATAACTATTACCGTAAACGAATTACCTTTGGTGAATTTCATTTTTTCATCAAATAATTGTGCAGGTTCCGAAGTCCAGTTTACCGACTTGACAACTTTAAGCTACGGCTTTATTACAAAATGGGTTTGGAACTTTGGAGATGGAACTTCAATAACTGTTCCTGCTGGTGGAAATCAAAATGTAAAACACACGTATTCATTGGCTGGAACATTTACTGTTCGCCTAACCGTATACGCTTCCGATAGTTGCTCAAATTTCTTTGAAAAACCAATCGTAATTCGTCCCAATCCTATAGCCAACTTCGACTACCAAGGCGAATGTCAAGACCAAGCTGTTCAGTTTCAGGATATAAGCCAGTTGGCAGGTGGTGGAGCTATTACAAATTGGTATTGGGATTTTGGAGATCAATTTTCGCCTGCTAACACGTCTCAGTTGCGAAATCCTACTCATGTGTACTCGCAGCCGGGTCAATATTCAGTAAGACTTATTGTTGTTAACGAAAATACTTGTTCCGATACAATTATTAAACCTATAACAATACAACAAAAACCTGCAGTTGATTTTACTTGGGATGCAGGATGCAGTCAGCAGCCTATTGTCTTTTCGCCCGACCAGGCTGTGGTTAATGTTGGTGCTATCCAAACTTGGCTGTGGGATTTTGGCGATGGAACTACATCTAACTTACCTGTTGCTACACACACTTTTACAGGTTCAACTTCTAGCATAGTTACTTTAACAATTACCGATACGGTAGGCTGTTCAAACAGTATTCAGCATACTATTCAACTTATTCCAAAACCAATAGTTAATTTCACAAACTCAACACCTGTTTGTAAAAATTCGCCTGTTTCGTTTTTTGTGAATACAACTTCGCAAGGTATTGTTGATCTTTGGGAATGGGACTTTGGAGATGGAACTACGCAAAATGTTACTAATCCCGGTTCGCCTAATGTGGAACATACGTACACACAGGCAGGAACTGTAACGGCTACGGTTACTGTTACTACCGAATATGGTTGTTTCAATTCGTATTCAAAAGAAATAGTTGTCAGAAATAATCCTTTAGTTAATTTCACTTATTCCGATTCTTGCCAGAGCGAAGCCATTGTCTTTACAAACCTAACACAAGCAGGTGAAGGCAGTATTGCTAATTGGTATTGGAATTTCGGCGATCCGGCATCAGGAGCAGGCAACACTTCATCGCTACAAAATCCTACGCATGTTTATAACACACCCGGAGTATATAATGTTACTTTAGTAGCTGAAAACAACTTTGGATGCCCAGATACAATTGTTAAAACTATTACTATTGTTGCAAAACCTGCTGTCGATTTTACTTACGAAATAGGATGTATAAACGATACAACACAATTTACTCTATCTCCAATAGTTCAAGTTGCAAATATTGTTTCGTTTCACTGGGATTTTGGCGATGGATATACGTCTAACCAACAAAATCCGGTACACATATATTCTGGTCTTGGACCTTACTACGTTACGCTTACCATTGTTGACAACAAGGGTTGTACAAACTCCATAACCAAAGAAGTTCTTGTGTCTGCTGCTCCAATAGCACAGTTTCAGGTATCTTCTTACAGATGTACTATGCAGGATGTACTTTTCACCGATGCTTCGGTTGTAGCTCCACCTAACAACATTTTAAGGTGGGTTTGGAATTTTGGCGATGGAAGCGATACTACAATTAATGCACCTGGCAATCCGAATGTTTCGCACAAATTCAATTTGCCAAACACTTATCAGGTTAAATTAACAATTTATACGAGTAATGGTTGCGAGAATACCAAAACTGTGAGTGTAACCGTATATGCAAGCCCGATTTCCGATTTTACTTTCGAGAATTTGTGTCAAGGCGATGCTGTTCAATTTACAAACACAACTCAGTTGAATAATGGAAGCTCAATTTCCAACTTTGCGTGGAACTTCGGCGACCCTACTACCGGAATTAACAATACATCTATATTAGAAAATCCGATGCATATTTTCTCTGCTGCGGATTTATTTCAGGTTCAGTTAAAAACAACTAACGCAAATGGTTGCTGGGATACGGTTGTTAAAAGCGTTAACATATTAGCAAAGCCGGCTGTAGCATTCGTTTACGATAGCATTTGTCAGGGTTACCCAATTACATTTTATCCCGATTCTACCATAATGAATTTGCAGAATATTGCTTCATACGATTGGAGTTTTGGCGACGGAACACCTAACTTACAAATCCAATCGCCTACTCATACCTTTGCAAATCCCGGTAACTATACCGTTACCCTAACAGTTGTTGATAATGAAGGTTGTAGCAATAGCTTTTCAAAAGAAGTTACTGTAAATCCTAAACCTACTGCCAACTTCAGCACATCGACAAGTTGTGTAAATTCGGTAACGCAGTTCAACGACTTATCATATGTAGTCAACAACGAACCTATTGTTGCTTGGCTTTGGGATTTTGGTAGTGGTGGAGCAACTTCAACTTTACAAAATCCTACTCATATTTATAATCAAATAGGAATTTACGATGTTTCTTTAATAGTTACTACATACAGCGGTTGTAAAGATACTATTCAAAAACCTGTTGAAATATTCAGAAAACCTGAAGCAAACTTCACATATAACAACAACTCTTGCCAAGATGCTACTGTTCACTTCCAAGATTCATCGTTTGCAGTGCAATCGCAAATAGTTTCTTATTATTGGATTTTCGACCAAAACAATCACTCAACGTTACAAAATCCTGTTTATGTATTTCCGTTTGCCGACTCTACTTATTATGTAACTCTTATTGTTACCAATAGTTTCGGCTGCAGCGATACAATTACAAAAGAAGTTTATGTTGATGCCAACTTCGATTTCACATTCACTTCAACGGTTACTTGCTTTGGAGATACGACATATTTCACGCCGCAATTAATTTCACCCGAAGGAGACTCTCTAATGTTTTTTACTTGGGAATTTGATGACCCGAATTCAGGAATACAAAACGTATCAAATTTAAGAAATCCATATCACGTATTTACTGAACCTTCGACATATAATGTTAGTTTAACGGCAACAAATCAAGATAATTGCGTACTGAAAAGAGTAAAACCCGTTACGATACTAAAACTACCTGAACCCAATTTCTCGTACTCGCAAGGAGTCTGCGATAGTGTTATTCATTTCACCGACTTATCGATAGCAAACTCGCAGAATATTAGTCATTGGATATGGAGTTTTGGCGACGGTATTAACCAAACTGTTAATTACCCCAACAGCCCTAATGTTTCGCACCAGTACTCATCTCACGGCTTTTACGATGTGTCTCTAGCAGTTGTAAATTCTGAAGGCTGTACCGATACCATTGTAATTCAAGACGTTTTTGTTAAGCCTTGCGTTGAAGCTAATTTTGAAGTTATCGATTCTATGATTTGTCAGAATAGGGTGCTAACTTTTGTCGACAATTCGGCTAGCAGCAGCGATATTACGGAATGGTATTGGAACTTCGGTGACGGAACCGATACAACCTACAATTCATATATGAGCGAAATTTCGCATAGATTCAGAGGTTCAGGTATTTATAATGTAAAGTTGCTTATTACTTCTCAAGTAGGGGAAGAACTTGTAACTGATTCGACAACTAGGTCTATTTTGGTAAAACGTTCGCCTATAGCCGATTTTGAAGCCGAAAAGTTTTGTGTTAATAATCCGGTTAGATTTATAAATAAATCATCAGCCAACGGAACTATAATAGATTCGGTATTATGGACTTTTGCACTTCCAACAGATACGTCTACAGCTTATAATCCAACGTTTACATACACATCGCCAGGCGATTACAATGTTGTGTTGTACGTGCAAAATCACTTAGGTTGTTACGACACTGCCAAAAGGGTAGTATCTGTCAATGGTTTGCCAAGAGCTAATTTTAGTTTCACGCAGGCATGCGAAGGAACTCCGCTTCAATTCAACGATATGTCAGCTAATTCAATAGCTCCATTAGTAAATTGGAAGTGGTTGTTTTCATCACCCGACAGCTTGCTAATGGGAACCAGCAATAAACAAAATGCTAGTTTTGTATTTAGTCAAGGTGGTAAACATTGGTCAACCCTTATTGTTACCGACTCGGTTGGATGTTCCGACACAGTAACCAAATCGGTTGACGTGTTTTTACGTCCTATAGGTATTTTTAATACAATTCCAAATTTCAACAATGTACAAGGACAAGTTAAGTTAGAGAATAACACTATTGGTGGAGCCGAATATTTTTGGGATTTCGGAAACAACGAAACTTCGTCAATGGTTAGTCCGGTTGTGTACTACCAGCAAGAAGGGAAATACACCATACAATTAGTATCAATTAGCCAAAATAACTGTACCGACACAACGTACAGGGATTACGAGTTTATTATCAAAGGATTGTATGTTCCAACTGCTTTTTCGCCAACTTCCGAGAAAGAAGAAATCAAGTACTTTAAACCTGTTGGTATGAATTTGAGAGAATATCAAATTTGTGTGTACGATAGATGGGGCGATAAAATTTGGTCTTCTGATGAATTGGATGCTGAAGGAAAGCCCAAAGAAGCTTGGGACGGTACCTATAATAATGAACCATTGCCGGCTGGAGTTTATACTTGGAAAGTTTCTGCAGTTTTCAAAGACGGCACAACTTGGAATGCCATAAACATTGGAACTTCTCAAGGCATATCCAACGAAAGATGGGGAACTGTTACACTAATAAGGTAGTTGAAAAAGGTTAATGTGCAATAAGTTGATCTAAATTATTTCAATCCCCTTTGCTGCCCCTTTGTTGCCGCACGATTGCATCGTGTGGCAAGTCGTTAAATTAATTTCAATCAATCACAAACTGTGCTGTAACCCTGCTTCTTTGCTCCAATAGTACGTTTTTATCTTTTAGCAACGAAGATATAATTTCTTCAGTAAAGTACCTTATAGTTATTAAACTCAATTTAGTATTATACTTTACGTTGTAGTCGGAAGAAAGCAATTTGATTAATTTCTTTATTTTTTCAGGTTCTTCGTCAAAACATACCGAACAGGTAAGAGCCGACATTTGCAACAGATTTACCTTTATTTTTAGCTCGGCGAATACTTGAAAAATATATCTTAAGTTATCTTCAACAATAAAAGAAAAGTCGCTGGCATTTATGCTGAATAGCACTTGCTTAGGTTTTATTATTATTGATGACTGATTATTATCGTAAATTGTTTCATCATTGATTAAAGTACCGTCTTCCTTTGGGGAGAAGAAACATTTTACATACAAAGGGATATTTTTGTTTTGTAACGGTTTTATTGTTTTTGGGTGAATTATACTTGCTCCGTAGTAACTCAGCTCAATGGCTTCTTTATACGAAAGATGTTTGATTAGCCTAGCCGTTGGAATTAAGTTGGGGTCGGCTGTCATTATTCCGGCAACATCTTTCCATACAGTAATATCGCTGGCATCTAAAATATTGGCAATTATAGCAGCCGAGTAGTCGCTGCCTTCTCTTCCTAAGGTGGTTTGCTCGTTGTGTGTATTGCCGGCTATAAATCCTTGTGTTATAAAAATATTTGTATCAATATTGTTGATGTTATCAAATGTCTTTAAAATGTTTTTTTGAGAAGTATCCCAGTCAACATTAGCATCGACATAACCTTCGTTTGTAATAATAAGATTTTTTGCATCAAACAACTCATTATTAAAGCCTGCTTTATTCAGGTATTTGCTTACTATATATGTGCTTAAATATTCGCCGAAGGCTACAATTTTAGAGTAGTTTGCTGAAAAATCCCCTTCGTAATTTTTAGCAGTTATATTGGTAAGTTCGTCGAAATACGAGTTAATTCTATGCACGACTTCATTGTCGTTTTTAAATAAATCGTAAGCTATATCCATATGCGTTTTTTTTAATGCTGATATACTTTTGTTTAAGTTGGAAGTGTCGCTACTTTGCCAGCAATGAAGTATGTGTTCCAAAGCATTAGTGGTTTTACCAATTGCCGAAACAATTACAACAACTTTGCAATCGTTGTACATTCGTAATATTGTCGGTATATTAGCTATTGCTTTAGAGTTTTTTACCGATGCTCCACCAAATTTTAATACTTTTATCATAAAAAACTAATATTAATTTGTAAAATTATTAATTTTGTTGAAATATCGAATAAATTATGTTCATTAAATGAAAATAACTACATTGAAATGTTTTGCTATTTGGTATTGAAATAAAAACTAATTAATTTTGTTATAATATAAAATGTCAATATGAAATTAACATGCAACTTAATCCTGATACAAAATAGCGATAATTAGTCATGTGAGTTTCATATAACCTTAAACCATAAAAATATAGACATATGAAAACATTAGTAGAATTTATCAACAGCAAGCAAGCGGAATACCCCGAAGCAACAGGCGAATTAACACGTTTGTTAAACGATATCGGCATTGCAGCCAAAATTGTAAGTCAGCAAATACGAAGAGCAGGATTAGCCGATATAAACGGTTATTTTGGCTCAACCAATGTTCAGGGTGAAGACCAAAAGAAGTTAGATGTTTTTGCTAACGAACAGTTTATCAATGCTTTAAAATATGGCGGCATGTGTGCTGCATTAGCTTCTGAAGAAAACGAAGATTTAATAATTTTAGGCAACAAAATGTCGATGAACGGCAAGTATGTAGTCGCTTTCGACCCTGTTGACGGTTCTAGTAATATTGAAGTAAATATTCCGATAGGTACAATTTTTTCAATTTATAGAAGAATTTCACCAGTCGGCTCCTTTGCAAATTTAGAAGACATGTTGCAACCCGGAACCAACTTAGTTGCGTCGGGATACGTTATCTACGGAAGTTCAACTATGCTTGTTTATACCACGGGCAATGGCGTTAACGGATTTACTTTAGATACGTCTTTAGGTTTATTTTTGTTATCGCATCCCGATATGCGTATTCCCGAAGTAGGAAGTATATATTCCATCAACGAAGCCAACTATGTATCTTTCCCCGATGGAGTAAAAAAATACATTAAATACTGTCAGGAAAGCGACCCTGATACTCAGCGTCCATACTCTACACGATACGTTGGCTCGTTAGTTTCTGATGTTCATAGAAATTTGCTAAGAGGAGGAATTTTTATTTATCCCGGAAATAAAACTCGTCCTAACGGTAAGTTACGCTTGTTGTACGAATGTATACCAATGGCTTTTATTGTTGAACAAGCAAGAGGCAAAGCAACCGACGGCTTTAACAGAATTATGGAGATTGAACCGCATGAGCTTCACCAAAGAAGTCCATTGTTCATAGGTTCTGCCGATATGGTTGACAAAGCCGGCGAATTTATGCAACAATACTCTAAAGAATTTAATAATTACGCATTTAGGTAGTACGCTACTGAACTTTTCCGTTGATAATAACCGTTTCAACTTTGTTTGAACCATAGGCATATGGCAAAAACTCAATGTTGGGTATTTCTTTGGTTATCATTAAATTAGCTATTTTGCCTTTTGTAATGCTACCCAATTCTTTTTCAACGCCCATGGCGTAAGCTGTGTTTATTGTCGTTGCGTTTATGGCTTCTTCGGGCAACATCCTAAAAGTAATGCAACCCATTGATAAAATAAGTTGCATGTTTCCCGATGGAGAAGACCCAGGATTATAGTCGCTTGCTAATGCAACAGGCAAACCGGCATTAATCATCTTTCTGACCGGAGCGTGAACCATATTCAGGAAGAAGGCAGCGCCAGGCAATACTGTAGGCATAGTGTTGCTGTTTTTTAATGCGGCAATTTCTTCGTCGCCGGTATATTCCAAATGGTCGACAGATAAGGCGTCGTATTTAACACCAACTTGTATGCCTCCCGAATAATCCAATTCGTTGGCATGTATTTTAGGTATCATACCATATTTTATTCCAGCCATCAAAATGCGTTCGGTTTCGTCGGGTGTAAAAAAGCCTTTGTCGCAAAATACGTCAACGTAGTCAGCTAAGTCTTCTGCTGCAACAAGCGGGATCATTTCGTTTATAATTAAATCCACGTAGTCGCCTTGTCGTCCTTTGTATTCTTGAGGAACTGCGTGTGCTCCCAAAAATGTTGATTTTATCGTAAGAGGCGAAATTTGTTTGAGTTTTCTTATAACTCTCAACATTTTTATTTCGTCTTGTGTCGTCAAACCATAACCGCTTTTAATTTCAACAGCACCGGTTCCGTATTTGCATATTTCTTCGAGCCTTTGCAAAGCCGATTCTACAAGTTCATCTTCGCTGGCTTTTTGCAATCTTTTTGCCGAGTTTAAAATTCCGCCACCGCGTTTTGCAATTTCCTCATACGACAAACCCTTAATTTTATCAACATATTCAATTTCTCTGCTGCCGGCATAAACCAAGTGAGTGTGCGAGTCGCAAAATGCAGGTAAAACCAACTTCCCTTTTGCATTTATCTCTTTTGATGAACTTAATACGTTTTCGCCCAACTTGTTAATTTCGCTCATAGAGCCAAAATCTTCAATTATACCGTCGTTTATGTATAAAAATGCGTCAGGAATAGAATTCAATGTTTGCATATCTTTCCCACTAAGGTACGGAGTTTCGGCAGGTAATATACCCACAAGCGATTTTATGTTTGTCAGTAATGTCTTCATTTTGTTTTTTGTTGCAAATTTATAGTTATTAATCGATAAATCCTTAATAAATTATTATTTTTTTAATTCTTTATGAATACAGATGCGCAATATAAAAATTTTATTACTTTTGTACTTTACGTTAAAAATAATAAACATCAATAAAATAAATAAACTAACTATGAAAAAACTTATTACAAGCAGCCTTTTGATTTTGTTTGTACTTATGTTTGTACAAGCTGAAGCCAAATTTGTGCCGCAAGAAACAGCGAAAGTTGTGGCAGAAAATTACATCAAAGAAAGAATTATCAACAATCAGGTTGATTGGTCGATTAATTCGGTTTACATCCAATATGTTAAAACAGAATACGATGGAAATAATCACCCTGCTTTCTACGTTTTTACCAACAACAATTTGGGATACATTATCGTATCGGCTGACGATGTTCTTACGCCCATATTAGGATATGCTTATGAAGGAACATATCCTGAAAAAGGTACAAATCAAGTGTTTGATAGCTATATCGGCACCTATATTGATAACGTAAACTTTGTTAGAGCAAACAATTCAATCGCACCAGCAGAAGTTGAAAACTTGTGGAGCAGTTATAAGTTTGGCGATGTCATCAAAAATAGCAGAGCCACCACCGATTTAGAACCATTAGTATATTTCCGTTGGAATCAAGATTTCCCATATAATATACTTTGTCCTCCGGCTAACAGCGGAGGTTCGGGAGGTTACACTTATTCTGGCTGTGTAGCTCAATCAATGGCAACTATTATGGCATATTATAAATATCCGTTGGTAGGTCAAGGTTCGCATTCGTACTATGCTCCGGGCTATGGTGTA
The DNA here is from genome assembly GCA_028697555.1 of Lentimicrobiaceae bacterium. Lineage (NCBI taxonomy): Bacteria > Pseudomonadati > Bacteroidota > Bacteroidia > Bacteroidales > Lentimicrobiaceae > Lentimicrobiaceae bacterium. The sequence goes on from JAQVEX010000034.1 coordinate 15,667, forward strand.
CAATCTGCCAATTTTGGAGAAACCGAATACCGTTGGGACGAAATGATAAAATCTTTATCTACATACAGTGATGATGCTATATTAGCTATAGCTGAAATTCACAGACACGCAGGAGTTTCTGTTAATATGGGTTATGGCGGCGATGGTTCGGGAGCTTACAATTATCACGTACCAATTGCTCTACGCAACTATTTTAAATATGATAATTCTGTGATGCTAAGAGAGCGTGCAGGTTTATCTCAAACTGCTTGGGAAAACTATATGACCAACGAGTTAGATAAATTTCGTCCGCTTTATTTTACAGGTGTAAATACAAGTGGTGGTGTTCACTCAGCTCACGCATTTTTGTGCACCGGATATCAAGTTACAGGTACAGGAAAAATGTACTATTTTGACTTCGGTTGGAGTGGCTACGGCAATGGTTACTACTCAATTAACGACGTTGACGGCTATAATACTAATCAAGCAATATTAATCAATTTTGTGCCTAAAACCGATAGCTACCCATATGGTTGTTCGGCAAAAGAACTTAACTTCATTCAAGGTAATTTCGAAGATGGAAGTAGCCCTCTTGGAAATTATTCCGAAAATTTATCATGTACATGGTTAATTAATCCTAATGATACAGTTAATTCTATAAGATTAACTTTCTCACGCTTTGAAGTACACCCATCAGATAAACTATACATTTATGATGGTCCGGATGAAAATAGTCCTTTATTGGCTGAACTAACAGGTAGCGATTTGCCCGAAGATATTGTTTCAACCGGCGATAAAGTATTTGTTAAGTTTGTAACTGATGGAGCCGACAATGCAAGAGGCTGGGAAATACACTATTCAACTCTTAGAGGAAAATTCTGTATGGGAACAAAAGTGTATAGAGAAGCTTCCGGCGAATTAACCGACGGAAGTGGAGACTACAACTATCACAACAACTCTAACTGTAACTTCAGAATTGCACCTCCTTTTGCAAAAGACCTTACACTTACCTTTACAGAATTTGATTTGGAAGAAGGTAAAGATTTTCTCACCGTATACAAATTTGGAAGTAATACACCTATTGCTGAACTAACTGGAAACGAAATTCCTGAACCTATTACAATTCCCGACGGAGCTTTCTTTGTTAACTTCCGTTCAGATATATTAAATACGGCAGCAGGTTTTAAAGCATATTGGACAACAGGAAACGTTGGAGTAGGTGATGTAGAAGGATTAAGAAGTCTTACTATTTCTCCTAACCCAGCTACTAATTATGTTACTATCAAAGCATTTTCCGATAGAAATCAAGATTTGAAAGTTACTATTAGCGACTTGTCAGGTAAAGAACTTATCACTAACCAAATTTACAATGCCTTTGGCGATATAGACCAAATCATTGATGTTAGCAGACTAAGTTCAGGAATGTACTTTGTTACAATATCTGGCAACAACCAAAAAGTTACTGAAAAGTTAATAGTAAAATAGTTAACCATATACAGCGAAAAAGGTTGTCGAACGACAACCTTTTTTGTTTTTTAATATATTGCATCAAAATAAAAGTACTCCTGTTATGAACAATAAGCTAATTAAATACTTTGCTCTTGTTTTATTAATAATTAGTTCGATATATCTTAAATCAGAAACAGTTGGTATTGATAAGATTAAAACAGTCGCTCTAAATTTTTATAAAGGTAGAGTAGATACTTATTTGAATAATAAATACAGCAACGTTTCTATTAAGGAAATAGAATATATCGATGGTTTATACCTTGTTAAGTTCAATCCTGAAGGTTGGGCTATCATAAGTTCATCAGATAAAACCAAACCAATATTAGGGTATTCGTACTACGATAATTATTCGGAAGAAGTGCAAAACAACGCTCCATTCAACGATTGGATTGACAGATATAGGACTCAGGTTAAACTAATTGAAGATAATAATTACAACCAAATTAAATCAGATGTTTTAGAATGGGATTATTATAGCAATTCTTGCAGAATGCCCAATTCTACGGTTGAAAGTGTAGAACCATTACTTACAACAAAGTGGAACCAGCTAACTCCTTACAATGGAATGTGTCCTATCGATGCAAATGGTTTTGGTAATAGGTGCGTTGTTGGTTGTGTAGCAACAGCAATGGCTCAAGTATTGCATTACTTCCGATTTCCCGAAACTGGTGAGGGTAGTTATAGCTACGTTCATCCTAGATACGGAACTATAGAAGCCGATTTTGGCAATACAACATACAATTGGTACGAAATTCAAAGCTCTCCAACAGGACCAAGTACGGAACTTGCAAAACTAAATTTTCATCAAGGTGTTGCCGTTGACATGGATTACGGTCCTCAAGCCAGCGGCATGTGGAATCATAAAACTGCTTTTGCATTCAATTCGTATTTTAAGGCTCTCGAAGGTACAAGATACTACTTTCGCGATTCTGCTGATGTAGATTGGGATAGCTTAGTAATAACCAATTTGAATAACAGAATACCTTTTTATTATGCAGGTTGGCAATCACCTAATGCTGACGGACACGCTTTTGTTTGCGACGGATATCAAGATGGAAACTATTATCATTTTAATTGGGGTTGGGGAGGTCATCATGATGGTTATTTTTATACTGACAATTTGGCTCCCGGAGGGTACAACTTTAACTATTCGCAGGAAATTGTAAACTATTTCCCCGATACGGTTAATTATGCATATCCGTTTGATGTTCAAAGCAGTGTTACACTGAACAATATACGAGGCTCTTTGGAAGACGGTAGCGGATGGTATAAGTACGAAAACAATATTCAACGAACATGGAATATTAAACTCATTGATGCCAAATACGATTCAATTACTGCTATTAACTTTACTACTTTTAGGTTCGATTTGGGCGAAGGAGATACTCTATATTTCCTAAACAACAAAACCAACGAAATAGTGTATAAATACCATTCCGACAACCACCCGCCAGCAGGATTTAGAGTGTATTCCGATGATGTTAAGGTTGTTTTTAAGACAAATGATGTCGGCACAGCCAATGGTTTTATGTTCGATTACAATATTGAATTGCCAAAATATTGTGGCATAACAACTCTAACACAGCCCTATGGCGAAATATCAGACGGTAGCGGTGATAAAAATTATTTGAATAATACATCTTGTAGGTGGACTGTAAATGTTTCTACCGACAAAAAATTGTATTTTAAATTCACTTCGTTTAATTTGCCCGACAGTAACGACTGTGTAAAAATTGTTGACTTAAGCAGTCAGCAAGCGGTAGGAACCTTCACCGGTACGGAAATTCCGGATGTTATTTCATTGTCGGGAGCAAAAATGATGATAATGTTTACCACAAACGATTCTATTACAGGAGAAGGATGGAGCGGATATTATTATGTGTCGGAACATTCCGCTGAAAAAGAAAAAAGTCTCAAATTGGTAAAATTATATCCAAATCCTGCAAAAGATATTATTAACTTTGAATTTTACTCACCGTCAGCTAAAAAATACAATTACAGCATTATCGATATAAATGGAAGGACATACATCTCTGATGTAATAATATCAAGCGAAGGAGAAAATAAAATAACTATAAATACTTCATCATTGAAACAGATGGCATATTTTTTGATTATTATTGATGAGCAATCAAATGTTAAAAAATATCCGTTTATTATAGCAAAATAAAAAAAATAAAATGATAAAATAATAAAAATGTAAAATAAGATATTTATCTTTGCATAAAATACGATAAAACTATATTAAAAAACAATAATTAACAATTTTAAATTAAAATTCGCATGAAAAAAATTACAACAATTGCATTAGTACTATTTGTAGTATTATTTGCTAAACCATTCAAAACAGAAGCTCAAAATACTATCAAACCTTGGGCTATTGGAATTAATTGGCAATGGCAAGACTACAACGTAGTTCATAGAACTTTCTCTGATGCTATGACAAACGCACGTTGGCAGGGATATAAATTCCCATCGTCAATTTACGTTGGAAGAGCATTGAATCCTTCATTCAATTTGTTCGGACAATTTGGTTTCAGCCAGTTAGAGTATGAAAGAATGAAAGACTACAATCCTGTGAAAGATAACAACATATGGACTGCAGACTTGAACTTAGCCTACAAACTAGCAAACGGGTACATAATGAAAGAAACATCGTGGTTCGATCCTTATGTATTTATTGGAGCAGGCGCTACCAATGTTAAGTTTGAAGGAACCGACAAATCAACATATTTTAAAGCCAACGGAGGACTTGGTATTAATTTCTGGTTGACAAGAGCATTAGGACTTAATATCCAAGGCGCTTACGACTACATGGTAACTCCTACATTAGACAGCGAATTCAGAAACGATTATATGCGTTTTAATGCAGGTCTTAAGTTACGTTTCGGAGGAAAAGATTCTGACGGAGACGGAGTACCCGACAAATTAGACTTATGTCCAGATGAGCCAGGTCCAAAAGAATTAGGCGGATGTCCCGATTCTGACGGAGACGGCATAGCTGACAAAGATGACGAATGTCCAAACCAACCAGGCAAACTTGAATTTAAAGGATGTCCTGATACCGATGGTGATGGAATTCCAGATAACAAAGACGAATGTCCAAACGAAGCTGGCTTACCTGAATTTAACGGTTGTCCCGATTCAGACGGTGACGGTATTCCAGATCACAAAGACGAATGTCCAAACGAATTTGGTTTAGCTGAATTTAACGGATGTCCCGATACCGATGGTGACGGTATTCCAGATCATCTAGACGAATGTCCAGACCTAAGAGGACCTAAATCAACTAAAGGTTGCCCCGACACTGACGGCGACGGTATTCCTGATAAAGACGATGACTGCCCAACAGTTGCCGGTACTGCAGCAAACAGAGGTTGCCCCGAAGTAGTTGAAGAACCTAAACCAAGTGTAGAAATATTCAAAGTAGTTTATTTCAACACCGCAAGTAGCGTAGTTATGTCGAAATACACTAAAGACTTGAACGAAGTTGCCGACCTAATGAAACAATACAGCGATGTTAAAGTTTCTGTTGCCGGTCACGCTGACTCAAGAGGTGATGAAAATTACAACATAAGACTTTCGGAAAAACGTGCTGATTATGTTATCAACTACTTAGCTAAAAAAGGAATTGACAAACAAAGATTAGTTAAATCATTCCACGGTGTAACTCAACCAGCTGCTCCAAACGATGGACCTGATGGCTGGGCTAAAAACCGTAGAGTTGAAATTAAATCAGTTTTATAGTTTTAAATTAAAAACAGTATTAAAAAAGGGTGCGGTAATTCGCACCCTTTTTTTGTTTATAATTTTTATCGCCTTAATTTGTAGTTGCGAAAACTTTAAATTAGTGAGATTGTTTCTTTTCGGGTCTCATTTGAGGGAAGAACAATACATCTTGAATAGACTGCTGATTTGTCAAAGTCATAGCTAAGCGGTCGATGCCAATTCCTAATCCAGCTGTAGGTGGCATTCCGTATTCAAGAGCTCTCAAAAAGTCTTCGTCAAGAACCATTGATTCTTCATCGCCACGTTTGGCAAGTTCAAGCTGATGTTCAAATCTTTGTCTCTGGTCTATAGGGTCGTTGAGTTCACTAAAAGCGTTGCATAATTCTTTCCCGTTGCAAATAGCTTCAAATCTTTCAACCAAATTAGGATTATCTTCATGTTTTTTCGCCAACGGCGACATTTCAATCGGGTAATCGGTGATGAAAGTTGGTTGTATAAGGTTACCTTCAACTGTTTCGCCAAAAATTTCGTCTATAAGTTTACCTCTTCCCATTGAAGGGTCGGTTTTTATATTTAATTTTTTACAAACGTCAAGCAAGGCTTTTTCGTCCATATCCGAAATATCTATATCGGTGTATTTTTTTATAGCTTCGTACATGGTATAGCGTTTCCAAGGTCTTTTGAAGTCAATTTCTCTATCGCCGTACATTATTTTAGTTGTACCGTGCAATTCAAGAGTAATATATTCGACCATTTCTTCAACAAGATTCATCATCCAATGGTAATCTTTGTAAGCCACGTACAGCTCCATTTGGGTAAATTCCGGATTATGAAATCTGCTCATTCCTTCATTTCTGAAATCTTTTGAAAATTCAAACACACCGTCAAATCCACCAACTATCAGCCTTTTTAAATAAAGTTCGTTGGCAATTCTTAGATACAGCGTCATATCCAATGTGTTATGATAAGTCTTAAACGGTCGGGCTGACGCACCGCCATACAAAGGTTGAAGTATAGGAGTTTCAACTTCTAAATATCCTTTATCCAACAAAAAGTTTCTCATAGATTGAACCAACTTTGAACGCTGAATAAAAACTTCTTTAATTTCAGGATTTACAATTAAATCGACGTATCTCTGACGGTATCTTACTTCTGGGTCTTTAAAAGCGTCAAAAACTTCCGAATCGGTTTCTTTTACTATTGGCAATACTTTTAATGACTTACAAAGCAAGGTCAACGAATCAACATGAATTGAAAGTTCGCCCATTTTGGTAATAAAAGCATAACCCGTAACACCGATAATATCGCCGATATCTAACAGTTTTTTGAAAACAGTATTGTACAAGGTTTTATCTTCGGTTTTACAGATTTCGTCTCTTTTAATATAAAGCTGAATTCTGCCGTGACTATCCTGTATATCAACAAAAGATGCAGCTCCCATTATTCTTCGTGTCATAATTCTGCCTGCAATACACACTTCTTTAAATTGTTCGGGATTTTTCTCGAAATTATTATGTATTTCGGCTGTATTGGTATTTACAGGATATTCGGCAGAAGGATAAGGATTTATGCCTAAATTTCTGAGTTCGACTAGAGATTCTCTACGGATTTTTTCTTGTTCGTTAAGTTCTATTGCCATATGAATTGTTTTTTTGCAAAGATACATTTTTTAGTTTTCATACATAAATAATCCATTTAGATAAATGTTTATTTTTGTAAAATATGAAATCAGAAACGAACATAAAATACCTTTTTTATATATCGGTAGCTTTGATTGTTGTACCGCTTTTTTTTATCGGTTTGCAGTCGGGACACGATTGGGGCGATGATTTTGCCTTGTACATTAAACAAGCGCTAAGTATTGCATCCGGCGAAAGCCTTTATAACACTAATTATGTGTTTAACGAAAAATATTTCATTGGACCTAAATTTTATCCTGTTGGTTTTCCAATACTATTATCGCCTATAGTTTACTTTTTTGGTAATAATATTAATGTTTTACTTGGGTTTATTTCGCTGCTGTATTGTGCTATGGCTTTATTAGTGGCAGTGTACTACAAAAAACATTTTTCAAATTATACAACATTAATATTGTTAGTTGTCTTGCTGTACAATATTTCAATGCTTCAGATAAAGCAGCAAGTTTTGACCGAAATTCCATTTGCTATATTGATACTTACCTTACTGTTGCACTTCAACAAAAAGAGTAAAACACGAACAATCGACGTTGTTGTCAGGGTATTACTGATTTCGTTTTTGTTTTTAATCAGAAGTTTGGGAATTGTATTAGTTGGGTCATTGTTGGTATATTACGGTGTTTTGTGGCTTAAAAAACAAATTAAAGTCAAAGATTTGATTGTTTGCGTAGCGTTTTACGCTGTAATTCCGATTCTTGTTTACTTTATCGTACACAGATTTGTTTTTTCCATACACGACAGCAATATCAGTCAGTATTCTACTTACTTTTTCACAAATAATATTTTTGAAACTATTTCGCATAACTTGCACAAATATTTGCTCGTGTTTTTCGATAGCTTTACAGCAAATTCCGGAGCTTTTAAAGGTATTGCCTTAGCAATATCATCTGCATTGTTTGTGTTTGCTTTTATTGGTTTTGTTAGAACTGTTATATCGAAAATACGCATAGATGAAATATTTTTCATCGCCTATTTTGCTTCAATATTGTTGTATCACGATGCCGATTCGGCGTTTCGTTTTATGTTTCCCATATACTTTTTAATTGTATTTTATGCTGTAGTAGGCTTTAAACATCTAATATCGAGCAAGGTAAGTAATAGAAAAGCAATTGTCCCTTTAAAAACCTCGATATTAATTTTATTTATTTTAATATATATTCCGGGCGTTAAGGATTTGTGTTCTCAGTACGGAACTGTGCCATATGGAACGCAAAGTGAAACAGCAACCGAGTTTTACGATTATGCTAACAACAATATAGATAAAAATTCGCTCATTAGTTTTGCCAAGCCAAGGGCTATGGCTCTGTATTCCGAACCCAAATATATTGTGGAACCGAGAGAAAAATCGGGGATTGAAATCTTTAATTATTATTACAACAACTCAGTCGATTATGTTTTGGTCAATGAAAATCTAAGTAATCCGTATATAAGTAAGTGGATTCAGGCTATGGGAAATCGATGTAGTTTGGTGTGGAAAAACGATGAATTTTACCTATATAAAATCATTACTGTGCGATAAACATGAATTGGCTCTTAGCTTTTGGCTATTGGCTGTTGGCTGTTGGCTGTTGGCTCTTGGCAATGAGCAATGTGCAATGAGCAATGTGCAATTATTAATTGTTAATTGATAATTGCTAATAGCCAACGGCTAATGGCTAAAGGCTATATAAATACACTTTACTGAGTAGCAGATAAAATTTTATACGACTTAACTTCTCCAAAATTCGGAATATGAATTTTGTAATAGTCGTGAATTGCTTCAAACAAACGCTTTTTGTCGTCACTGTTTAGTTTTTCTGTCAAAGCCTGATTATTTGATGCCGAGTAAAACAATTGGTACAATAATTTCGATAAATGTGTGTCGGTGTAGTGCATGTGGTTAGGCTTTTGCGTGCTAAATCTGCCATCTAAGAGATTAAAGTATGTGTTTTCCGAATAAGAGTTGATAAGTGGAAAACAGCCCAAATATTGGGTCAGTTTTGCTGCAAAAAACAGGGGATAGTTGCCAATAACGGCATCTTTATTATCTAAAAATAAAATTTGTGTTTTTATGAACTCAAATAAGTCTTTATCTTCCAAATTAGGTTGCAAAGTCTTCGATAGCAGTTCGCACATGTAAACAGAAACACCTATTTTATTGATATTGGTGGCAATTTCATTACAATATTGCAACTGATTTATATCTCTTATGTAAAGAAGTCCGTCCGATTGTTTATGATACGCAATAATACTGACCAAGTTTAACGGAGCAAACAAGTTTCTTTTAAATTTCGATTTTTGCTTTCTTACGCCTTTGGCGATATAGGATTTTAGTCCAAATTCGGAAGTAAATATTTTGCAAATAATACTAGTTTCGGAATAATCGAAATAGTTGATAACAATTCCATCAGAAGAAACTAACATAATATTTACCTATCTGATTATCAAAACCTTGCCTGCTTTTCTGTGAGCTAGCGAATGGCTGTTTACGTAAATGTAGTAAACGCCGGAATTAACCTTTCTGCCTCTAACATCTGTACCGTACCAAAGAGCTTGTCCGCCATTGTTTTCGGTTTCCCAAACAAGATTATCGTTAGCGTCTGTAATTTTGATATGAGATGAACCCACTAAATTATTAATCATAATGGGACCGTTGTAGTTTGGTCTTACTGGATTTGGATATATGTACAGCGAATCTAAATGAGATAACGGTTCTACCTTATAATCTTGATATGAAATAATGCCAAGAGCTGTTGCAAAAAACACTTCTCCGGTATTCGAAATTTTTATATCCATAATTTGATTTGATATAAGTGGAGAGTTTTCGGCAGTGAAATGCAAAATTTCTTCCGTCCCGTCTTCCGACATCAAAAATGCTCCGGAATTATTAGTGCCAAACCATTTTTCGTTGTTTCCGTTGACCGCAATTGCCGATACAATTTCAGTTTCTAACAAGTTATATATGGCTCCGTCGCGTTCAACTTTTATATTTTGAGCATCATAATTACCACCTATAAAAACCGACCCCGGAGAGTATATAACATAAACACCCTCGTCGGTTCCCAACCAAAGTTGCCCCGTTTTGTCAATTTCAATGCAATTGATATGAGCACTTGGCAAAGCTCCGTTTCCAACAGCGTTAGTAAGTCTTTTGCCTCTATCGTCCGATTTGTTTTCAAGAGTGTTGTTATCGCTAAAAACAAGCAAATTATTATCTCTCATTTGTATCCACTTGTTGCCTGCGTGATCAATAGCAATGCCAGCTATTTCGTATCCCGAGCCGGCTTCGCCCAAATTATACGAAATCCATTGTCCGTTAGGCTTTCTAGCCGAAAGCAAATTACCTGCTCCGGAATTTGTAACCCACAAATTATTATTATCGTCGAATTTTAAACCTCCGATTCTAATATAATTTGAACCCGACATAAACTGCAAGGTGCTGTTGTTATTATTGTGTATATCAATAAGTTGTCCGTCTTTAAATTCAAACAAACCATATCCCCAAGAACCGGCATAAATATGATTTTTATCCGAAGGATTAATAGCAACAGAAACAAAATCGCGAATGGAATCTAATTGCGGAAAATCTTTTTTAGAGTACGAGCTCCACTTTCTGTCGGTGTATTGAAACAATTCTGCCTGATTCCAAATATTTCCGAAAGAACCGTCTTTACCGCCTGCAACAACGCATAAGCTACCGTTTCTATAATCAATAGCCACCGATTTTGGTGAATTAGGTCCGTTAAAAATAAATTTTTCGGCTTCGTTGTTTTCTCTAATTTTTCTCAAACCTGTATTGTCGTCAGCTACCCAAATATTGCCGTCGCTGTCTATTATAGCATCATTTGGAGCAATAATTCCAGGATTGTAATTTCTTATTGTTTCCAATATTTGACCGGAACTCGAGTATATATTAATTCTGGAATAACTTGAAACAACAAACTTATTATTGCAGACTTTGAAAGATCTTTTAGGTTCTAAATTGCTGAAATCCAAAACTTTCCACGAATTATTTTGTTTGATAAAAATTGTATCGTCAGCCCATTGCGGTTTGACAATATTTGCAATAATGCTATTGTCGATTATAGCAACAAAATTGTATTCTGCGTTGGGTTCATTAAGACTTAAATCAGCTTTCCAATTGTTGAAATATGCCAAGTTGGAACTTGCATCTGCAGTGAGTAAACCCGCTTCGGTGGCAGCATAAAACTTATTTTCAATATCCGAAAAATCTATATCGTAAACATTAATTTGCGAACCTTCGGAACCGATATAATAGGTATCTCTAATTTCTTCACGTTCAATGTCGAGAACTACAATACCAAATCCGCAAGCCAAATACGCATTTTTGTCTTTTATGAAAATAGAATTTATTGTCTTGTTGCCTAAAATGCTTTTTCTGTAAATGTCCGATATATTGATAATTCTATCATTTTTTATTATATCGATGTTGGTGTTGCTATATGCAACTACGACACTGTTTAGCTGTTTGCAAAGAGCTATATCGCTTATGTTAATATCCGAAAGTCCGCCAGCCATAACTTTGTTTAGTCGCCTTATGGAATTGTCGTTATTGTCGTATATCATTATGCTGTACGGAGTTGCAGCGTATATTTGAGCATCTTTTTGCAAAACAGATTTCACGCTGTTGTACGGGAAATGGTCGCGCCATAAGCCATAGTCAACAGTTTGAGAATTAATTTGAAATGAAAATGCTGATATTAAAAAAAACGCCATTATGGCATGTTTCTTCTGTTTGAGTGTGCGTAGTATTTGCGTGTACATAAAATAATATTTGTAGAAGTTTACTAGCTTTATGCGTTAAAATCATTAATTAGATAACTCTGTAAATCGAATAATATTATATTCCGATGTCAAATTTTCAAAACAATTTTACGCTAAGCATAGTTTTACAAAGGTAATTATTTTCTTCAATTAGATTAACCGTTTTTTTGAGCAGTTTGTTTTCAATCATTGCCTTTAGCCTTTAGCCTTTAGCCCTTAGCCCTTAGCTTTTAGTCCTAAGCTAACAGCTAACGGCTAATAGCCAAAAGCCAATAGCAAAAGCAACTTCGCAATAAAAGATATTTATCGAGCAACAATAATTTTTAATATATCATTAATTTGTTTTGCAAAACAATTGGAATATTTACCTTTGCAGTACGTATAAAAAGTAAAGATTTTTCAATGGCAATAATATATAATTCAAGAGAAGTAACCGTAGGTAATTGCATAATTGGTGGCAATAATCCGATTGTAATACAGTCGATGACAAATACCAACACCAACGATATTGATGCAACAGTCAATCAGTGCGAAAGTTTATTCAATTCGGGATGTGAAATTGTACGCATTACAACACAAGGTTTGCGTGAAGTAAAATCTTTTTCGGAGATAAAGAAAGTACTTAGAAGTAAAGGCTTTAATCAACCTTTAGTAGCCGATGTTCATTTTAGTTCAAAAGTTGCTGAAGCTGCCGCTTATGTTGCCGATAAGGTCAGAATAAACCCTGGCAATTACGCAGGTAAAGCATCAAGCAAGCTACAATACACTGATAAAGAGTACAATTTGGAATTGGAAATGATTTCCGATAAAATTTTGCCGTTGATAAAGGTGTGCGAACAAAACGGGACTGCTATCAGAGTCGGAGTTAATCATGGCTCATTGAGCAGACGAATTTTAGAAAGATACGGAAACACTTCGACAGGTATGGTGCAGAGTGCAAGCGAATTTGCTAATATGTTTTATCAATACGGATTTCATAATTTGATTTTTTCGCTCAAAGCAAGTAATGTAAACATTATGATTGAGGCATACGAAAAGTTGGTCGAAGCTTTTGATAAAAAGTCGTTTAATTATCCTTTGCATTTGGGTGTAACCGAAGCAGGCGACGGAGTTGATGCTATTGTGAAATCATCGGTTGGAATAGGGTATTTGTTAGATAAAAATATTGGCGATACTATCAGAGTAT